>CAYIQA010000001.1:0-21102 GCA_964365475.1 Candidatus Woesearchaeota archaeon
GCATATCCTGATGGCGAGTGGATTGAAGTGCTTAATTATGGTGACTTTGAAATTAATTTGGAAAACCTGAGAATTGAAGATGAAAAGAACAACAATGTCAAGATCAAACAAACAAATTTTGCAGATAATTCCATAATAAAAAGCAAATCCTATAAGGTTGTCTATCTTAACGGCTGGAGCATCTTCAACAATGACGGGGATTCAGTAGTTCTCAGCGGCGAAAATATTATTGACAGGGTTAATTACAGCTCAATTGAGCAGGGATTCACATGGAGCAAAATAGACAACATATGGAGAAGAACAAACCCAACTCCAGGAGAAGCTAATAAATACGAAGAAAATAGAGATGAACCATATGTAAAAATCAAGAAAGTGTATAAGGATGAAGCAACATTCGGTGATGTCGTCAAAATAAAGGCTGAACTTTATAAGGGAAACTCAAACAAAAACGAAGTCAGGGCTTATATTGAGAAAGTGAGCGAAGAAACCAGCCTCAATGTTTTCAGCAAATTTACTAACTTAACTTTGGTACTACCGATCCAGACAAAAACAAACTGTGATAAGAAGATTGCAAGCGGAAGGCACACAATAACTTTAGAGGGATTTGACAGGGAAGACAAAAGCGAAATAGAAATAAAAGAAAATGGCAAGTGTAGAAATGAAAAGGAAGAGAAGCAAGAGAAAATAAAAACAAAGAAAGCGAGCTCAAAAGTCAGCCTGGAGGAAAGCAAGAAGAAAAGCAGCAAGAATACATTCTATGAAAAAAAGCCATTCGAAAGCTTAATAAATCAGTCTAAGCCAGTTGTAGTTTACGAGAGTCCAAGTATAAAGGCTAAAAATTATGCGATATACATTTTTGGCTTTTTGATGATAGTGCTAAATTTGTACCTGGTCATGAAGAAAGAAAATGGAGAAGATTAAAGCCAGAGCGATAATAGAAGTTCTTGGTAGCCCAGAAAGCCATGTAAATGAAGTCATGAAGGCCCTTGTTGACAAGATAAAAACAAAAAAAGAAATCACCCTAGTCAAGGAGGAGACTTTCAAGGCGAAAAAAATGGAAAAACAGCCATTGTGGAGCACTTTTACAGAAGCTGAGATTGACTTTAAAGATGTTAATGCCCTGCTCGGATTCTGCTTCGATTTCATGCCAAGTTCCATAGAAATAATAGAGCCAGAAGAACTGAAGATGAATATATCTGACCTTACAGACTTTGCAAATGACCTGACTGCAAGATTGCATCAATATGATATGATACTGAAGAATATCCATGCTGAGAATGTATTATTGAAAAGGAAAATGGAAAAGAAGGACTAATTTCTTTTCTTTGCCATATTTTCCAGGTATTCATCAAACGACTGCTTTTTTGTCTTTTTCTTGCTGAATATGTAAAGCAAGTATAATATTATTAACACCAAAATAACTAAAATTAGCGGTGTTTTGCTGGGTTTCTTTGGAGGCTCTGTGTATGTTGCATTTGGAAGGAAAGTAAACTCTTCAAATCCCGCCGGCGCCTTTTCTACTGATCTATTATCTTCGCCTGGGGTTATCAGTTCACTAGGAGTTAACTCCTCTTTTTCAAATTCCAGCTGCACTTTCATAAAATATGCATAATCTTTTGCAGTCATTTTTATTTCGCCAGAGAAAATTCCTGAATACTCTGCTCTCTGCTTATTTATCCAGATATACTGCTCGTAAATATCCTTGGGCGGAACTAGTACTGACGTTTCATTGAGCTTGACTAAATTTTTTAATTCTTCTGGCACTTCAAAGTTAACTCTCAGTGGCTCGTCAATAAGGCTAATTATTTCTATCTGGCCTTCAAGAGAGCCGGATTTTCCAAGGTTCTTTACTATTTCTTTTGGTGAAAAGTCAAAGGGCTGGGTTTGAATTATTTTTTCTTCTGGTGCAACCACAATTTTCTTGTTGAATATAGGCACATAAAAGAAGCCGCCATCAAAAGTGAAGTTAATGAAGTAATTGGGTTTCGAGTCATTGGTTATTTCAAAGCTGAAAAACCTGGACCTTCCTTCATTAATAAACTGCGGCCTGCCGTAAGGATGGGTTATACCATCAGAAGACAAAACTGTGAGGTTCATGGCTCCTTTTGAACTTTCTACCTTAATCTCCAGACTGTCCCCAACAACAAAAAAAGCTGGCTGGAATACTGCAGCCTTGCCCTTATCATCAATAGATATGTTCTTTGAGAAAGAAAACTCCTTAAGGGTATTATTTACTACATATTTTAAATTCGACAAAGATAAAATGTAGGGCCCATCCTTTATTTCTGGCAAGACAAAACTGTAGAAAAATAAATCATCCTTAATTCTGCTTATAAAAGGAGCTATTTTTATTTCTGAACCAGAAGAGTCCAGAAATTTCAAGATATTAATCTCTGGCTTATAGACTGGATTTTCGTTCAGATTAACAACCAGCTGAACTGTCTCGCCAGGATTAAATATCTCTTTGTATGTTATCAGGTCAACCTTGTCTGCATAAGCAAAAGGCGCCAAAATTAAGATTAATAAAATCAGTTTTTTTATCATTTCCCAAATAACTTCTTTGCCTCTTTTAAAGATTTCTCCAATTCATCTTCTATTTTTGATTTCATGCTAGTTTTTGGCTCTTGAAGCTGGATTCTCGCTGCTGGCTGCTCGGCTCTTGGCTGCTGGAATACAAACTGGGGCTTTTCTGACTTTCCCCCTCCGGGTTTTCCCTTCTTCATAAACCAAAAGAAGTATATAGCAAAGCCAATAAGCAGGATTAATATCAATGGGATTATCCATCTAAGCGAAGATTTTTCCTCTGCTTCACAAGTGCAGTCAACATTGCAAAGCCCGGGGCATGCTGCATCATCCGAGCTATCGCATTCCTCTTCTGGAGAGTCAACAATTTCATTTCCGCAGAAAGCCTCTCCAGTGCCTGTTTCCTTGCAATCAGATTCGCATGAAACAGCTGATTCAGAGGAGTCACAAGTCCCATCGCCGCAGAAGCAATCAAGCGCGCAGTTTGAAGCAGATTCGCCTGCATAAGCATCACAATAGCCATCTTCAATGCATTCAGCAGCTCTTCTGCAGTCTGAAGGGCAACTATATTCATCTTCTTCAACATCGCAGATATTGTCGCCGCATACAGGACCAGCAAATGAACACGGGCCGCACAATAAACCCCCGCAGTCTACACCAACTTCATCTCCATCCCTAATCCCATTAAAGCAAGAGGAAACTCCGCCAGAAAATTGTGCTTCCCCAAATGCTGCATACAAAACCAGGGCTGTGTCAAGAGCCTTTGAGTTCCATGAACCATCCGGCTTCTGCTGCTTCTTAAGCCATTCAGATGCCTTTGAAAGCTCGTCTAAGTTGCCAGCTTCTTTAAGTGCAAGAACTGCGAATGCTGTGTCATAAACATTCTGGAAGCTTCCGTCTGGTTTCTGCAAAGCCTTGAGATTATTCAGGTAAATATCTTTTTTTGTTGCAAGGTAAAGAAGGGAATTATGAAGTGAGCTGTCCTTGTTATAATTGCTTTCAAGCCAGGGCGTTACTGACAAAGATGAGCCTGCTTTTGCCAAAATCCAGTTTGCATACAAACTTGTTTCAATGTTGCAGGCCCCTTTTGAAGCCTGGCCAAAGCAGCCGTTGTTAATTGAGATTACTGCAGTGGATGTGGATGCCTCGTCCAGAAGATAATATGTGTTTCCGCTCTGGAAAACTGCAGAGATAATTGCACTTCCAAGCTCTGAGCAGTCAACATCAAATTCTATGAACGCGGTATTCGACAGCAAGCCCGGCTCGATGCATTTGTTAAGGTCAAAAAATGTATCTGGCCCTGAACTTTTGCATTCTGGGAACCTGCCCTGCTCAACTAAAATTGTTTTTTCTTTGCTTTCAGAGTTTTTTGTGTATGACAGCTTGCAAGCGCCTGTGGATGATGTTGCTATCTGAAGCCACCAGTTGCCGTTTGACAAGGCAGAGCTTACTGCTGACTTGAGCCAGGAATCTATTTCTAAAGTGTCCTCCCCAAAGGAATAATAAAGGAAATATGCAAATACAGTGTCTCTAACATTGCACGAGCCTGCAGGGAAGCAGCCAGCTTCATCCTGCCTTGATTTCACCCAGCTCAAAGCCTGCTCAGACTCCAAGACTGCGCCAGTCTCCTTAAGGGCCAAGGAAGCAAGAACAGATGCCTGGATGTCATTATTATAATTGCCGTTGTTGCCCTGCTTCAGAAGCCAGCTGAAGCCGAGCTGAGGGCTAAATGCTGCTATGATAAAAGGCAATGCTATCAAAAGAGCAAGCAGGATTTTTTTCATATTTACCTCTTTTTTTATTTGGTCTGTAGAAGAAGGAACTTAGTTTAAATAGCTTTCTGTCAAAGTTGGACTTAAAATTCGCAAACTTTAAAAAGCTGTTTTTGTGCATTTTTTCCTGAAAAGAGAGGAGATAGTTGAGGTAGTTAAGATGACTGAGCTGAGAAGACCATACAGAAGATTCGGCAATGGCAGAATAAGACATCAGGAAAAAGTTGGAGACAGACTGAAAAGAGAAAGTAGACTTGTTGGTGCCATGCGCCTAGAACAAACACTTGAATTAAGAGGCATTCAAGTGCATCAAGTTACTATGGTTGGTGAGCTTTTGCCCATTCAAGAGGTTGTTCCTGATTATATAGCTAAAAGATTTCTGAAAAATGCTGCTTTTTTCAAAGAGGGTGAGTTAAATCATGCTGTGCTGGCTGGCGGAGAGTATATAGCCACTTCAAACGGACAGGTCGGGGCGCGCAATATTTACTGGGGGGAAAGGGACCTTAAGAATTTAGGCACTGCTTTTGACAGATATGCCCACCTTTTGTACAATGAAATAGATCCAGACACAATGTGGGTGGCATTTATGGCGGTTGGAGAGGAGGATGCCAGGCCCTTGTGGGTTGGCCCTGAAAGCCCAATTAACGGGGAAAGAAATAAAATAATAAACAATATTAAAGAACAATTAAGGTCAAGAGAGCCTCTCTTAAAGGCTATTGAAAGAATTGTATACAAAAAGTGAAATTACTTGTTTTCTCTTCCAATTCTCACCTTTTTTAACGTGTAGTTGGCAGGATTTGAAATCAGCCTGCAGAAATTATCTGGTTTGCACACACCAATTCCCTTCATGTAAGCCTTGTTGTCGCATCCTGGCGGGAGAATATTCTGGTCCTGCTTTTTGTACCAGTTTATCTGCGACTTTATGTAGCCCTCCCTTAATTTTTCGTAATTTTTCTCATTCCATTCAAGCAGGGCTTTTTGTATGTCATCAAGCGTCCAGCCCAGATTCCTAAAGAAGTTAACCAAAATAAAAACAGCCCTTTTTCTTCCGTCTTCTTTCATCCCCTGAAGAATTAATTTTACACAGGGTGGGAATTTTTCTTCGTCCTTTATGGCTATCTTAGGAATTTCAAACTTCTTTTTTGGAGCCAGCTCGCCCTTTGCCCCATCCTCCCAAATTCTTTTTTTCTGGTAAAAAAACATAAAGACATTGTCCAGGAAATTTCTGGCTTCCCCATCCTCAAACTTATTGAGAAAACCCAAATCTGCTTCGACATTCTCTATTTTTGCCTTCTTAATATCAAACTTGAGCGGGTCTTTTATCGGAATGCTGGCAAGACCTGTCTTTTCATTGACAGAATAGGGGGCCCTGAACATATGCCTGCTTGAAATCGCAACAGAATCTATGTCTATAACAGAAAATGGATTGAATCTTTTGTCCTTGTCTTTAAGCTCATCAACTTTTTTCCCAGTAGCGTCTGCTATTTCGCTCCATTCACTTATCTCGAGAATAGAGACTGCAAGATTTTCTCTTATTCTTGATTTGGCATACTCTGCAGCCTCCCTCATCATCTCAGGAAAGAGGGTCTTAACCTCTCTTCCTTCTATCTGCTGAGGCAATGACTCAAAATTGATGCCAATGTGAAAACCTGTTGATCCTGCGAATTTTATGTGGGTGTTATTTATTCCTTCCCCCTTCAATAAATTTGATATAAGCGAAGCGCATATCTTTGAGAATTCTATGAACTTGCAGTCAATATCAAAAAGAAGATCAAAACCTATCCTGAGGCTGTCAAGCTGCGCCCTGGTCATGCCTGGCTTTAGCTCCATAGGGTCCAGCCACCGCTCCTCTGAAATATGGAAAGAGGTAGCCCCTCTTTTTGCCAGATCAAAAACTTCATTCCCGTACTGCAGGATGTCCGGCCTTTTTCCAAATCCGCTTTCGAATTTTACTGCAATCTCTCTGGACTTTGCAGCTTCAACTATCCTTTTCTGCACGTCCTTTCTCGAATAATATTTCAGAAACTTGGCATTCATGGATTAGGTGTAAGAATTATATTTTATAAAGATTTAGGGGGTGTTTGTCAAGTAATTATTTCTTCTTTTCCTGCTCCTGGAACATTACCTGAAGTTCTTCCTGCAAGGCCTGACCCCTAAAAAGAGACCTGCCAAGCTCATCAGTCAGGTCTTTTACAACTTTTTTCATGTCTTCTATCTGCTTCTCAATTATCTCACAAGAGTCTTTTATGTTTTTTGCAACAGCAGTTTTTGCGCCGACATTCATAATTATATTTTCATTGTCCTGCAAAGAAGATTTGGCGTAAACACCAGCGCCAAGGGGAAAAAGAACTTCTGTGCCTGCTTTGGTCCTCTTTATTTCCTTTAGTGATTCGTTGAGAGAAGCAAGCAGCATAAGCTGGGACTGAATAAGCTCAAGCTGCTGCTGGAGATTTTGAATCTGCTGCTGGAGCAACTGGAACTCCAAGTACTTTCCCTGCAATTCTTCATTCATTTTTTTGCTTTTTCTGACTTCTTAGAAGGCTTCTTTTGCTCCTCCGCCTTCTCAACTTCAACTTTCTTCGGCTTCTTGCCTGCCTCTTTCACTGTAATTCCCAACTTTTTGAACTCATCCAAGACTTTGTCATGAGACGCATTCTTTTCTATTTTTATTATCTGAACAGAGGGCTCCAGATGACTGATATTGCATCTTTTTCTTCTTGTTTCACCGTCAATAAGCACAAAATTATTGTCCAGGATGTCAAGAACAATGCATTTCATTCCAGCATCTCTTCCAGATGTCTTGACACATAATCTGCCTATTTCTATCATCTTACTTAGCCTCGATAGTTCTTGCTTTTTGTTTTATTAACAATCTCGAGCAGGACGAGCAGTAATATCCGCCATACGGCCTTGAAGGCCTCTTTGCTGATTTCGGGAGCTTCTTCATGACATGCGGCAAGGCCCTTGCTGTTCCATAAAGCGGTTTCTTGCAGGATGCACATAAGGTTTTTCCAGGCTTTCTTCTTTCGTAATGGGTTACCAGTTTTCCTCCCGGAAGCTTTACCTGCTTTCTTCTCAAAGACCTTGTTCTTATGTACTTAGCCATTTTTTAGTTTCTATTTAGTATATCTTAAAAATCTTTCTGATTATCATGCTTGAGACAACTGAGATTATAATATAGAACCATATCCATGTAAGTCCGCCTACAAGGGGCAGCTTAAGCAGTACTGGTGCCGGATCTCCGCCGTATGTTGTCCTGAGCCATGAGAAAACAACTATTAACGGAAGGAAAGTGTAAAGCGTCGGCCTGAATGAGTGCTTCATGTAAGCAAGATTCTTTTCCATGGCCTGCTTCTGAAGTTCCATAACTTTTTTTGGGTCACCTTTATGCTCCTTCATCTGGTCCTGCAGAATTTTAAGCTCTTCCTTCATGTCTTTCATCTTTTCCTGGTTTGTTGTGAACTTGTAGACTAAAGTTACCAGAAATGTCAGTATTACTGCTATTATACTGAGAGACAAGGCTGGGTGCATGAAGTCCTTAAAGAAAAATATTGCGTTGAAAAATGACTCTAGCATTTACTCTCCTCCTATAAACTTTCTTAATCCAGGGTTCATGTCCATAAGGTGCTGGTGCGCTATGTCCTCATATAGCTTGTAGACAATCATGACTGTAAGCAATATGCCTGTTCCTCTTGACAAAGCACCGAGCAGGTCTGCGCCAGATGCAATCAAACCAACTGTTATTGCGCCCATAACAGTCAACGGCATTATATACCTCGTTAATATCTGGGACAAGACGCGCTCATCCCTCCTGAAGCCTGGTATCTGCAAGCCAGAAGCCATTATCTGCTTTGCCTGGCTGTTAGCATCCATGCCAGATGTCTGCACCCAGAATATGGAAAACAGAACTGCTCCTGCAACCATTAGCAGGATATAGATTACTGACTGCCCAACCTGGGTTAATCCAAATGTCCCTGTTATTATTGCCTGGGGCACATGGGGGGAGAATATCCATGCAACTAATCCTGTTGCTGGAGTGTTTCCTGCAAATGTCCCCAGTATCGGGTAGCCCCACCTGTCAAGCAAATGCGCCCATAACTGGATGTTTGCAATCAGGGCTGCTACCAATATTACTGGGATGTTTGATGTGTACATAAACTTTAATGGCCACCTTATTCCGTGGCCCCTTATTCTTCCGAATGACAAAGGAATCTCAACCTTCATTGACTGGGCATAAACTGAGACAACAAAAACCAGAATTGTTGCTACAATATCTGAAATTGCAAGCACTGCCCCGCTTGGGTTTCCTGAAATTAAACTAGTGAACAACACCCAGACTTGCCCTACTGGCGGCTGGCCTGAGCCAAATGCCCATGTTCCTGCGCTTGTTAATGGTGAGAAAGCCCTTACGAATATTGATGCTGACACGCCAGCTGCTATAAACAATGATACGCCGGAAATAAGGCCCCACTTTGATGTTATTTCGTCCATGTAAAGTACCATTATGCCTCCAAGAATAAGCTGGGCAACTAATGCAAACTTAAGCAATAAATACGCGCTGGTGCCTGCAAGGTCTGCAGGCGGAGCCAGGCCCCCCATAAATACATAGATAACAGCTTCAAATATTATGAAAAAGAACGAAAATATTTTCTGCAGCCCCTGGAAGTACATTCTTCCATCGTGCGTTGACATGTCTATCTTCAATATTTTTGATCCTACCAAAAGCTGCAGCACGATTGATGCAGTAACTATAGGGCCAATACCCAATGATAGTATTGAACCAAATGATGCACCCAAAATAATTGACAGGGATTCAAACTGGGATAATGCGTTTTGCCCAAGACCAAACAATGGCATAGCAGAAAGAATAAAGAACGCCACGAGAACTGCGATAGTCCACTTTAGCTTTATGCCGAAAGAAAGCCTTTTCTCTGTTGGTTTCCTGACCTCAGGGAGATAGGAAATTATCGCTTGCACAAAACCCATCTTATTCAGGCAGTATTATCTGGCCTCCAGCCTTCTCGATCTTTGCTTTTGCTTTTGCTGAGCAACTTTCCACTGTGATTTTAACTGGCTTGCTTATCCTTCCCTTTGAAAGCAGCTTGTTATATCCCATCTCTGTGATATTAATCTCTTTTCTGTCTGGAAGATCCTGAATGTTAATTGCTTTGACTTCTTTTTTCACTTCTCTGGGCAGATTGAAACCGCGCTTTCCAAAGTAGGATGTGCCGTATACTTTAAGCACCCATGGTTTTTTATTATCAGACCTTTTTCCAGTTCCGGCCATACCAAATCCGCCCCTGTTTCCAGAACCGCGGTGCTTCTTTTTTGAACCCCAGCCATGAGTATGGGAGCCGCGAAGCCTTGAGTTCTTTTTTCTTCTGTTCACCGGCATTTCACATCATTCTCCTAAGCAAATCATTAATTTTATCTTTTCTGTAACCCAAAGCCCCGCCCATAGAAAAGTGGGCCTTCAGACCCTTTGGCTCAAATCCGTGCCTTGGCGGGGAAAGCTTGAAGAAAAGTTTCACACCAGGAATATCTGAAAGCTCTTTTTTGAATGAAAAAAAGTCTCTTGCAAAATCTGCAATCGTTGTTTTTAGCTTGTCCTTGAGATAATCTTCTGTGAGCGACTTTTTTCTTGCGAGCCTGCCGCGCTTTTGAAGCAGAAGCTTAAATGTCTCCTCATCAATCTCACCCCATGTTGCGCAGTCTTTTATCACGTTAAGCATCCCGATATACTCCGGGGTATTTTTTATCACAACACAATTTTGCTTTTTGTAGAGCTTGAGCATCTTGAAAGTGTCTCTGAATCCCCTTTTTAATCCAACATCCCCTTTCAGGCGTATAACTGCAACTCTTTTCTGCTCCATTTTACTTAGCACCTTCTGTTACCCCGCCTTTTTTGTAGTAGTAGGATGGTATTCTAATTTGTGAAAGATTTTTTAGTGCAATAAAACATGCCTTGACCATATTCATTTTTGTTCTTGTCTGGCCAAAAGTCTTTGAGTAAATGTCTTTTATCCCGGCGAAACTCAGTATCTTGCTGCACTCCTTCTCGACAGAAAGATTTGCGCCCTTTGGCGCTGGCATCAGCTGAAAAATAATCGAGCCGCATCTTGCCTGGACTTTTAGGGGAATTGTGTGGGGCTCTGCGCATCCGCACTCCCATGAGCCGCAGCCCCTCCTTACTTTTATCAGATTGATCTTTGCGTTCTTTATTGCCTTCTCACGCGCAGGAACTGTCTCCCTTGCCTTTCCAAAGCCGAGGCCGACATAACCATTCTTGTTCCCAACAACCACCATTGCTGCGAACTTGGATTTGTTTCCCTCTGCTGTCTTTTTTTGCGTCTGGCGCCATATACTTCTTTTTCCGCCGCCAAACTTTCCCTTGCTCTGGCCAACTGCAAGAAGATCATGCACCAAATCAGGGACCAGCATATCAACAATTTCAGGCTCAAGTATTTTCTCTCCCTTGTCAAGAATATCCCCTATATCCTTAATTTCTCCAGACTTTACCTTCCTGCCTAATTCAGTCACCGGAACCCAACCGTCTATATCAGCCTGCTTTTTCGCAACCACGCCTGCAGGCAAATCTCCTTCCTTGAGGACTTCAGCCGCTTTCACATCTTTATTGTCTGCCATCTTGCTCTTTGATTATCTTGTTTTTAATGACTTCATATTGAGAGTCTTTTAAATGTTCTCCTTTTATCCTTGATTCTGGGGGGATTACATCCTTTGAGTGAGGGACATTCATTCCAGCGTCAACTGCCCCCTTTAACACAGCAAATATGACTGCATTTTTTATTGGCCTGTGCATGCCAATGTCAAATATTGCCTTCTTTATGTTTTTTGCAACAGCCTTTTTGCCAGCAAGGAGGCCAACCAGATATGCTGTGGTCGTATTCCTTCTTGGTTTTTGCATGCCATATTTCTTTACAAGCTCCACTGTATTTGCTGAAACTAAAACCTCATCCCCATCCTGGCCATACCTAACAATCTGTGCATAAACATGTTTTAGCGACTTTCTCACTATCAGTCTTGGCTCTCCAGACAACAAGAGACTTAATCTCTTTCTGTAATCTGTTTTACCTTCCCTTCTTCTCTTGTACTGCTGTGTTCTCTTTGCTTTTTTCATTCTTCAACAACCCATGCTCTTCCATATACAATTTTATGTGGCTCCTTGACCTGAAGAAGCCGCCCTTGGACATTGAATATAATTGGTGGTAAGCCTGAGTATTGATAATATCCTTTTCCTTGAGTGATCTGAGGAACTCTCTTTGCGCCCTTATTTTGTTGATCCATCTTCTTTTTCTCTTCAATCTTGCGAATTTACTGCCCTTCAACGAGCCCGGGCCTTTCCTTCTGCCCTTTCTTTTCTGCTTGATTATCTCTCTTGCTCTGCCTCTTGAATATCCGCCCTTATGGAGCTTTTTTATTGCGCCCAGCTTTATGAGATTTCTTAAATCATCTTTTGTGATAGCATCCTTGATCTCAGAGAGTCTTGTGCTGTCAAATAATATATCCTTCTTAGATGCCTTCAATATTGCTGCTGCCATTCTCCTTTGATTTGAGAGATTCATGCCTTACCCTCCAGGACTTTTCTTTTTTCTTCCTTCTCGCGCTTTTCCTTCTCCTCTGACGTCTCTTCCTTTTCCTTTTTTTCCGCTTCTTTTTTCTTCAGCACCTCTGCCTGCTCATTCTGCTTCTTTTGCGTCTCTTCTTTCTTCTTTGTCTTCCTCAATTTCAGCATCTCCTCAGCATTTTTTATTAGTAACTCTGGATTTTTAACATTAAGGACCCTAAGTTTGAGCTGAACAGCTTTCTTCAATATCTCAAGCTTTTTCCTTAGGCCAATTCCCCCAGCCAAGTAAAAGGGAATTTTAATATTGTCAAGCCCATTTTGGTTGTGGATCCTGACTATCTCGAAGCCTTCTTTTGTAAGCCCGCGGACTGCCCTTGGTGACGAAAACCCCATTGAAGGCTGCCTGCGCTTGCCTTTTCTTTTCTCCCTCATCTTGGAATGTATCCCTTTTGGCTTCCTCCAGTTCTTCTCCAGCTTCTTGTGCTTGTGGGCCTCCTGCCTGAGAAAAACCGGCTTCTTTTTTTTCATTTTGTTTCTCAGCTCAAGAAGTTCAGATTTGTTTTTCATAATAATGAAACACCCGCCTTCTCAATTATGTAGCAGCCATCCTGGAATCTTCTCCTGTCTCTTCCTGTGATTCTTGTGGCCATCTCTATGTTGGCTGCAGTCTGGCTGACTTTTTCTATGTTAATGCCTTCAACAGTTATGAGATCTCCAGCCACCTTGACATCAACCCCATCCAGGATTACAGCCTTTCTCGGAATTTTTTCTCCAAGGAAGTTATTTATCACAACCTTGTTCTGCTCTACTTTGACAGTAACAGGAAAGTGCACATACCTTATCCTTAGCTTATATACAAATCCCCTGGAAACACCCTCAATCATGTTCCTGAAGTGCGAGATTGCTGTGTAAAACATTGTCTTAATTGTCTTGCTTGGCTTTTTGGCTGTGAAAACAACAGACCCATTGGAGTTTTCTATCTTTATTTTTGAATCAAAAAAATTCTTCTGCATTTCCCCTTTAGGGCCCTTGGCTTTTACTACCGGCCTCTCAATAGAAACAGCTACTCCTTGAGGAATTTCTACTTTCTCCTGTATTATTTCTGGTCTCATTTTTCTCTAGTAGAAGTAACAGACTAGCTTCCCCCCCGATTTTTTCTGCTTGGCCTCATAATGTGTCATCAGGCCATTTGGTGTTGAGACTACAATGAAACCAAAATCTTCTGCAGGCAGAAATCTCTTCTCGAACTTTTCGTATCCGTCTTTTTTTACTGAGAATCTTGGCTTGACAACCCCGCATTTATTTATTCTTCCAAGAAGGTTTATTTTTAATATGCCTCCCCTGTTGTCGTTTATTTCCTCAAATGCCCCTATGTAATTGTTAGCATTCATTATCTCTAGTATCTTCTTCATTATTTTTGAGCCTGGCCTGACTACACAACTGGATTTGCCAACTTTCTCCGCATTCAATATGTTCCCCATCATCAATGCCAGTGGATCGTTCAACATTTTTTTACCTCAGTTATATTTCTTGAATCCTATGCTGTGTGCTATCTCCCTGAAGCACTGCCTGCATAAATCCAGGCCGTATCTCTGAATATGGGCGTGAGTCTGGCCACACCTCTTGCATTTGTGGAGAGCGCCGCCAGTTGTCCTCTTCTTTGGAGTGTTATGCTTCTTGAACTTGGCAAGCTTTGCAGGCTTTGACTTAAGCTGCTTGAAAACCTTCTTATAGTCACTTGTTGTCATTTTTCCCCACCTAAAATATTGGCATTAAAACCAGACTTTATAAATTCTATAGCCTCAGACTTTGCAATCTGGTGCCTTTTTGGAATGTGACCTCTTCTTAAAGCCCTTCTCTTTACCCTAAATCCAGGTCTTTTAAGAGTCACAGCAACCTCGAGGCCGGTAATCCCAATATCTGGATCATATTTGACACCTGGTATGTCAAGGTATTCCTTTATGCCAAAAGAGAAATTGCCGAACTTGTCAAAGTTTGATTCTTTAAGCGTGTTGTTTACAGCAGACAATAATCTCCTGAAAATCTCGACTGCCTTTTTTCCTCTTAGGGTGACTTTGCACCCTATGCTCAATCCAGGCCTCACACCCCATTCAGGGATCCTTAGCTTTGTTTTTGTTGACACTGGCTTCTCTCCGGTAATTGAACTAAGAAGTTTAAGCGACTTCTCCATCTTGTCGCCCTGCCCTCCTGTCCCAATATTCAGGTTTATTTTCTCAATTGAAATAGCGCGCATTTTATTCATTTTCAAACTCCTTCTCAACAACGAATGCATATTTCTTTAATGTCTCAATTTTTTGGTCTTTATCCTTTAGAATTACCCTATCTGGCTGCGAACCCATAAAACTGCGAATTTCTTCAAGCTTGCCTGTTTCTCCTATGTGCTTTCCTGAAACAAGATAAACCAGCGCCCCCTTGTCAAACTTCAGGTGTTTCACCACCTTATTGCCAGAAACAACGAGGGTGTCCCCTATTTTGCAGTCGTCCTTTTCTGCAAGAAGGTTTGTCCCGTCAAAAAAGTTGAGCTGCGTTTTGTTACCTTTTAATGTTTTCTTGTTTATTATCTTTAGGTATTTCAAAACTGCATCCTCTTTGCTTATTGAATGAAGATGGAATTTCCCCCTCCTGCTGAAGATCATTCTGTAATAAGCACTTATGTCTGGTATACTAAGCGAATCCATAATACCGATTGGGAAGCTAGAATCTTTTCTCACTATGTTATTGACAAGAACTTTTCCAGCATTAAGAATTTTTTTTGCCTCCCTTGCAGTCTTAACAACCCTGAGCATATCCCTGAGAACAACATTCAGGGGCATTGAGTTTTCCAGACTCTGCGGTCCTGGAGTCTGTTTCGTAATGAAAACTTTTTCCTTTCTCTTTATTGGCCATGTCTTTGGCGCTACCAGACTTTTAAGATGGGACATTTTTTATGTTTCTCTCCAAAGCTTTTCTTCGTTTTTTATCATCCAGGTTCAGCTCTGTTATCTGAAGATTTGAGGGATGAATTGGATAGAATGATTTTGAGCCGTCTTTTTTTAACTGAAATGCGCAGTCAACGTAAACCCTGACTTTTTTTCTGTTAACGTCCTGGACTTTCCCTGTTTTTTTCCTGAATTGGCCGCGGACTATCTTCACAGTGTCGCCTTTTCTAACCGGGAAGCTTCTTCTCTTGTATTTCCTTCTCAGGGTTTCTGACAGGTTTGAGGAAGCAAGGACTCTTCTAAGATGAAGCGGCGCTTTAAACAAGTATTTGCGCTTCTTTCTCGGGTTTTTGCTCGATATCCAGGAAGCTGAAAATTCTTTCATGCTACAATCTCCGCAAGTTTTGCAATGCCTGGCCAGCGCTCGGCAGCCTCCTTTGCTATTGGTCCTTTAAACATTGTGCCTTTTGGACTGCCTTTCTCATCTTTTAGCACAACAACCGCATTGCTTTGGAATTTCACTCTCATGCCGTCTGCCCTTCTGTATTCCTTTTTCTGCCTAACTACAACAGCAGGAACCACCTGTTTTCTCATACTCTGCACACCTTTCACAACAGACACAAAAACAAGGTCGCCGACACCAGCAGTTGGCTTCCTTCTTCTGACTGTTTTTGCGCCCTTAATTGAAACTATCCTGACTACTTTAGCCCCTGAATTATCGCAGGTCTGAACAAGCGACCTGTGAGGCAATGCCTTTGTTACTCTTGCCTTATGGGCTTTCATTTTTTCTTACCTCTATAACAACAAAGCTTTTTGTTTTTGATATCTTCCTTGTTTCCATTATTCTTACAAAGTCTCCTTTGCCAGCATCAATACATGGCGGAACATGCGCCTTGATTCTTGATTTTCTTATTGCATATCTTTCAAATTTTGGGATGTAAAGCTGCCTGTTGAACTCAACTACGGCAGTTTTGTGGAAGATGTTTTTTGCAATATTGCCCTCAAGTATCCTCCCCCTCAGGCTTATTGTTGAGTGGAACGGACAATGCGAGTCATCGCACTTCCTGCCGGGAAAAGGCACTTTCACGCCAATGCTTCTTGCTTGTTCTGTTTTCATGTTTTTACTTTCTTTTTCAGGCGGTCTTCCGGCCTTCCGACCAGAAGCCTGCCGCTTATCCTGTACATCCTGTTTTTGATTTTTATCAGGAAAGTAGACTGATTTTTTATCAGCTTTTTTTCCAGACCGTTGGATATTGTGAGTGCGAGCATACTTCTTGTTTCGTCTGTTATTCTCCCCTTCAAGCCAATCAGGCTCTTGTTGCTTGAGTCAATAACCTTGACTTCAGAGCCTATAAGCTCGTGCCTTATGACTTCCTTGCTGGTCATTTTTACTCAACATCAATTGTGCTCTCGACAAATCCAAGCCTGATGAGCTCATGCTTTGCAGAGTTTTTGTGGTCACCCTGAAGCTCAATCACGCCATCCTTGACTGTTCCCCCGCATGCAAACTTTGACTTGAGTTTTTTAGCCACTTCCTTAAGGTCAATCTGCTTTTTGTCTATGCCCTGAACCAATGTTGTCACTTTCCCAAATTTTCTTTTTGTGGTTGTTATCTTTATTCTCTGCTCTTCTTTTGCTATTGTCTCGCAGACACAGAGTTCCTTTGGAAGCCCGCATTTCGAACAGATGGTATTCATGTTTTTTTGACGCTACCTCCTTGCTTTTTTTGCACTAATTTTTGTGCTAAAAATGTATGAACGCGAGCGATTGTTTTTCTTATTGACCTGGCCTGGCCCGGGCTTTCCAATGTGACCCCCATAGCCCTTTTTGTGTTGAGCTTCATAAGCTCCTTGTTCAGGTCATTCAGCTTATTTTTGAGGTCATTCTCCCCCATCCCCTTCAGATCATTCTTTCTTACTTTCGGCATTCTTCTCTCCTTCACCTTCAGCCACTTCAGCTTCAGCTTTCTTTCCTTCCTTCTTCTCTGCTTTCTTTCTTCTTGCCCTCTTCGGCTTCTCCTTCTCCTCAGCCACAACTTTTTCCTCTTCTTTCTGCTCTTCAACTACCTGCTGCGGCGTCTTGATTATTATCTTGTCGGGAAGCAAAATGTCAGGTGTCATAATGCTAATCTTTATCCCGATTATTCCAGACTTCAGCCTCGCTGCTGCAACTGTCCTGCTAATAAAAGACATAGCAATATCGCCGGATTTTTTCAGATGACCAGCCTTGAAACGCCATCTCTTTGCCCTTGCACTTGGAACTTTTCCTGATATCACAATCTCAGCGCCAATTGCGCCAGCATCAAGTATTGACTGAAGCATTTTATAACCGACAGACTTGAATCTCTGGGGACCAAACCTCTCCAATGTCGAAGCTATTCTGTCAGCAACATAACTAACATCCAGGAAGGGATTATGAATCTCACCTATCTCTATCTGCGGGTTTTCCATCTTGAATTTCTTCTTGAGCACCTCTGTCAGCTTCTGGATGTTCTCCCCCTTCTTGCCAACAACCATGCCCGGCCTTGTTGTGTATACCACAATCTTCTCTCCAAGTGGTGTTCTTTTTATTTCAGTATGCGAGTATCCTGTTCTGCTCAGCTCCTTAGCTATATATTCCTGGACCTTGAACTCCTTCAGTTTTTGCGACACGAACTGACGCTCAATCATTTTCCAGCACCTTCACTTTTCTTTTCATTTTTCTTCTCAATATACTTTCTCTCAACTGCAATTATATCAATATGAGTTCTTCTTGCCTGAATCCTGCGCCTTCTCCCATATCTGAAGGGCCTTGAAGCTTTGTTTGCCATAATCGTCCTGATTATCAGGGAATTTGTGTCCATTCCCTTGTTCTGGCCATTGGCAACCAGGGATTTCAGCAGGCTAATCATTGTCTCTGATGCCTTTTGCGGATATCTTCCAGGCCCTGTTTTGCCTGGCTTGTGGCCTATGTCCCTCTTGAATCTCCTAAAGGGAACTGCAATTTTTTTCTCAAGAACCTGGGAAAGCAGGGAAATAGCCTTATTGACGCTTCTATTTCTGATAAAGCTGGCTATTTCTATGGACTGCTTTGTTGAAACAGGCAAGTCCTTTCCGTGAACCTCCGCAGTTTTTTGTGATTCTTGTAATTCCATTTTTAACCCTTAGCCTTTGTCACACCTGCACTTGATCTTGTAGCGCCTATACCCGGAGCAGAATGCACTACCTTGGACCTTGTTAATGTAAATTCTCCAAGATAATGACCAAGCATCTCTGTGGTTATTGCAACAGGAATAAAAGACTTCCCCTGATAAACATGAATTGTTAGGTCAAGCATTTCTGGCAAGACAACCATATTTCTGCAGTGAGTTTTTATTGGCTTCTTTGTTAAACCCTTTTTGAATTTCCTTATCCTTGCAAGAAGCCTTTTCTGATCTTCAGTAAAGCCCCTCTTTAAAGACCTTCTTTGCCTTGCTGTTGTTATTTTTATAAATTCATCAACAGGCATTTTTTTAATTTCTTCTAATGTTTTCCCTTTGTAATTAAATTCCTTTGCCATTATTACTTGCCTCTCCCGGTCTTCCTCGCCCTTAGTTTGCCAACCTTTCTTCCAGGCGGGGCAAATCTCGGTATTGTTTTCGGCTTGCCAACATGCCTGCCTCTGCCAGACCCAAAAGGATGATTGACTGCATTCATAGCCACACCCGATGTATTTGGGTAATATTTGCCAAGAGCGCGCATAGCATGATGCTTTTTTCCAGCTTTTAACCATGGTTTTTCAAGTCTTCCAGACCCTGATATTACACCTATTGTTGCCCTGCACTCTGGACTAAAACTTTTTACTTTTTTTGAAGGAAGCTCAACTAAAATCTTGCCTTGAATCGTTGACAAAATTTTGGCTGCACACCCGGCTGTTCTACAAAACGCGCCGCCACCCCCAGGTATTGATTCTATGTTATAGATTGCTGTTCCTTCTGGTATATTTTTCAGAGGAAGAATACAGCCTGGAAGCAGCGGAGACTGGGAACCAGCTGATACCTCATCATTAACTTTCATGTTTAATGGAGCTGGTATGCATGCTTCATCACCATTTTCATATTTAATCAAGGCTATTGGGGCTGTATGGCCAGGACAATCTATTAGATCCAGAACCTTTCCTTTAATAACACCAGTTTTCTCAGCATTGTCATAATTTCTGTAGGATATTTCGGTTTTCCACCTAAACGAATGTGCCCTGAACTGACTTGTCCCCTTTCCATGCCTCTGCTGAATTAAGCTCTTACCCACTTTACATCAACCCCAGCTGTGTAGCAACGTCCATTGCTGAGTTTTCCTTCGCCAGTTTTATGTACACCTTTTTTATCCCCTGGCTTGTTACAAATGTCTTGATGCCAATAATTTTTACCTTGAACATTTTTTCTATCTCATTTTTTATGTTGTTCTTTTTTGCTTTTTTGTCCACTATAAACGCAAGCTTGTTTTCCTGCTGCATCATCCTTACAACCTTTTCTGTTGATATCGGATATTTTACTATCATCTTTCCCTCTTAACTGGAGTTTTCACTTCAGATTTTGTTTCGTTCATGAAAAGATTATTTTTGGACATTAACTCAATGGACCTTTCTGTAAAAATAGTGAGCCTGCCCGGGTGCGAGCCTGGCGCCAAAAGCTCTGCGTTTAAATTACTGACAACACAAACGTCAACTCCGGGAATGTTTTTGGCAGATCTTAGAAGATTACATTTTGATGACACCACAATTAGCGGCCCTTTCTTTTCTTGATACGGCCTGCCGCGGGTTTTTCCCCTTCCAGGTCTTATTCTTTTCTCTTTTGTTCTTGAAAGCTCCTCTTCCAGGCCAAGCTTATTAAGCATCGACAATATCTCCTTAGTCTTGAAAATAGCTTCTGCTTTTGAATCAATAACAGGAATAAGCTGCTTAAAGCGGTGACCCCTTTTTTTTACAAGAAACTCGCTTAATGTTGCTGCCAATGCAGACCTTATCGCTTTCCTTCTTTCCTTCAGATTAATTTTAACATCCCAGACTTTCTCTGACTTTGGGGGATGAGCCCTTCTGCCGCCAACAGTTGCCGGGGAGAATGCTCCAACCCATCCAAACTGCCTGCCGCGCTTCCAGAGAACTTTTCTCGGAACTCTTGATATACCATGACCGTAACTTCCCCTGTATTTCCTTCTCCTTCTTGAGACTTCGACAGACTGCCTCATGCCTGCCTGGGGAAATGCCCCGTATGGCTGCCTGCTGTTTGCCTGAATAGCCAGAACTGCCCTTTGTATCAAGTCAGATCTTACCTCTTCATTGAACTGCTCAGGCAGCTCTATGGTTCTCAGCTTCTTTCCGTCTACATCAAATAAATCTGCTTTCATTGCTTGCTCTCCAGGCTTATGTAGGTTATCTCAGGAACTATATCTTTTCTTATCTGCCTTGTCGGGTCTGTCAAGATAACCTCCCTTTTTACTGGGCCAGGGACAGAACCTTTTACAAGTATGTAATCATTTTTTACAAGGCCATACCTAACAAAGCCGCCTTTCGGGTTTATCTCATTCGGCTTGCTGTTAATCTTAACAAGAAGCTTGTTGTGCTCAGTTCTTGCGTGGTATCCCATCTTCCCGGACTGGGGGACTCTCCAAGAAACATGCCTCGGCCTCCACGGGCCCAAAGTTCCTATGCCCCTCTTGGTTTTTTCTGATTTGTGCTGCCTTATTTTCACGCCAAATCTTTTCACAGTGCCCTGAAATCCTTTTCCCTTTGAGACTGCGTGAACGTCAATAAACTGGCCGTCTTTGAATACGTCTGAAATTTTAATTTCCTTTCCTACTGATGACTGGGCCTTTTTGATCTGCTCTTCTTTCTTTCCTCCTATGGCTATCTCAAGAAGATTGGGTTTTTTCTTTCCAATTAAAGTTGATTTGGGATTAGTTTTAGCAAGGAGATGAACATAATCAAAGTTATCTGGCATTTTTAGTTTTTTAGAAGAAGAATCATAAACAAGTTTTGAGCCGTAAGGAGTATTTTTGTAAAGCCTGTAAGAATGAGCAAACAATGGGGGGCATTCAATGACTGTGACAGGCATTGAAACCTCCATGCCTTTTGTCACTGATGTTGAAGCA
The DNA here is from genome assembly GCA_964365475.1 of Candidatus Woesearchaeota archaeon. GTDB lineage: Archaea > Nanobdellota > Nanobdellia > SCGC-AAA011-G17 > DATDVL01 > CAYIQA01. Next base: position 20,924 of record CAYIQA010000001.1, read on the forward strand.
TTGTCTCTGAAAATGATGTGAGTCATGCCAGCCTTAAAACCAATGAAACCGAGAAGCTTTGAGGCATCAACCTTGGCCCAGTTCTTAATCTTTGGATGCTGGGCTCTAGCTCTAACGCGGGGCCAGAACTGTAGGCTTCCCCTTCTAGGCCAATGTATCCTATTTGCACCTGCCATTTT
>CAYIQA010000002.1:0-20222 GCA_964365475.1 Candidatus Woesearchaeota archaeon
CTTCCTGAACCTTGATTTAAGATATTTTATCATAATTTCCCCCTTATTTATTCTTTTGCTCAGCAACAATCTAAGCAAGCTGGAATTTAAGTTGCATTATATTCTCTCATTTTTCTTAATAATAATATTCACAGCCTCGTACTTCGGCACAACTCAAGACTCCTTGATTGTTAATGACCTGAAATTAATTGAAAGCGATTCAGACTCGAGCACCTTTATTGTCGGAACAGAAGGCGTTTCAGAAGAGCAGGCAATGGACCTCTCAACTTTGTACTGGGGAAATAAAATAAAAAGATTTGTAACCTACTATGATTATAAACTGAGCCTTAAGCAAGACAATCTCTACAGGGAATATTTCTTCGAAACGCAAAACAAAATAAATGAGCTGAGGAAAATGAAGCTTTCCATTACATACTTAAAAAACGACAATGAAGATTATTCAAAAATCAAGGACCTGATAGTAATAGGCCCAGCAAAGCCTCCGGAAGGATTTAAGCTTCTTAAGGAGTATAGTGTGCTTAGATTGTACAAAAAGTCTTAATATTCACAAACTTTTTATAGCCCTTTTTTTGAAATGATTTTATGGGATTGGAATTTATAGTAAGGGAAGGGTCTTTAGATGAAGCTAATATGGTACATTATAGAATACAGGAGTTTGATGAAGGATACCTGGAAGAGAATTTTGAAAAAAGATGTGGGAGCAAAACTCATTTTATAGCTATTGCGGAAGACAGGGGAATAATGCTTGGCTATGCAATCGGCTATGACAGGGAATCAGATGGTTCTTTTTATTTATGGATGGCTGGAGTGGTCCCAACTTGCAGAAGAAACGGCATTCTGACAGCCCTCATGAAGGCCTATGAGGAATTCGCGAGAAAAAATGGTTTCAAAAAGTTGGAACTTAAGACAAGAAACTCAAAAAGAGAAATGCTTCACTGGCTTGTCAAGAACGGCTTTAATTTTACTGGTGCCAATTACAGGAAAGACATCAAAGACACAGAAATCTTTGCAGAAAGACCACTTTAAACCACAAGTCCACAAACTATTTATAAGCGCCTTTTTAGGGTCATTTCCATGGATATAAGCATTGTGATACCTGCCATGAACGAGGAAGGCAATGTAGGGCCTTTATACAAAAAAATAGTCTCTGCTTTAAGGCCAGTAACAAAAAGATTTGAGATTATCTATGTTGATGACGGTTCAACAGACTCGACTCCAGAAAAGGTCATTGCTTTAAGAAGAAAAGATTCAAGAGTGCATTTAATCCAGTTCTCGAGAAATTTCGGAAAGGCCTCAGCACTCTCAGTGGGCCTAGAAGCATCTAACGGAAAGTTTATTGTTACAATGGATGCTGATCTGCAGGATGATCCAGAAGAAATCCCGAGAATGTTGGAGAAGCTTAAGCATGGCTATGACCTAGTAGTCGGCTGGAAATACAAGCGCCAGGATCCATTCCTCACAAAGATTCTGCCTTCCAAGATTTTCAATTTCCTGATAAGAGTACTGCACGGGGTTAAGATTCATGATTCAGACTGCAATTTCAGGATGATGAGAAAGGAAGTTGCCAAAGACTTATTATTTTACGGCGGTTTGTTTAGATACATCCCAAGCCTGGCCTATTGGAACGGCTACAAAGTAACAGAAATTCCAGTTATTCATCACAAAAGATTCTCTGGAAAATCAAAGTGGGGCGCAGGCAGATTATTAAAAGGAAGCTTGGATATGCTTACAGTGACTTTCTTAATAAAATACAAAAGCAGCCCGTTATACTTCTTCGGAGCATCGGGTTTAGTTTTATTCTTCCTTGGTTTCCTCGGCGGACTAAATCTGCTTTACTCAAAATATATAAAAGGCCAGCTGATTGCAGGAAGACCGCTACTTTTATTAACAATATTATTGATTATACTCGGAGCGCAGTTCATATTTTTCGGACTGCTTGGAGAAATGCTGATTAATGTCTCCCAGCACCAGAATAAAACCTATAGAATCAAGAGGAGGGCATAAGCTTGGCAGAAGCACCAAAAAGAATGCAGGTTCCTGAGCCTGACGAAATTGAGAAGCAGTATCCTATGGGTGTGTTCGAGGCTATCAGAACCAGAAGAAGCATCAGGCGTTTCATTGAAGACAAGGAAGTTCCTGAGCGCATGTGGAAAAAGCTGATTGATGCGTGCAGGTGGGCCCCCTCAGCATGCAACAGGCAAGGCTGGAGGTTCATTATCATTAAGGACAAAAAGCAGATAGAGAAGCTGGGAGAGGCCGGGACTGTTTACTATCTGAAAAGAATCCCGTTTCCAATGCTTGTTCTTTATGACAAGCGCACAGATAATGTTACTTATCACGACCATCTGCAAAGCGCCTGCGCCGGTATGCAAAATATGTTCCTTGCAGCCCATGCAATGGGCCTAGGCATGGTTTGGTGCGACAACCTTCCAGCAAAATCAGACATAAGAAATATTTTCAAGATACCATGGAACTATGATGTTATAGCCTTGCTGGGCTTTGGATTTTACAAGAAAGAAGAAATGCCTCCCCCTCTTCCAAGAAAAAGGTCTATTGATGAGATGTTTTCTTTTGATCAGTGGGATTTCAACGAGCCAATTCCTAACAAGCTTGACCTGAAATTAAGGATAAAGACCTTCCTAAGATGGTGCTATCACGCAACTCCGGTTCCAATAAAGAAGTATCTTCATCCTATTGCGAAGAAATTCGAAAAGGTATTTGATCCCAAAGACATTAAGAGTGATGTCAAAGAAATATGAAAAAGGAAATTTATATTAACGTTGTTCTTGAGCAAATTCCAAGATTGCTTGGTTTGCTAGACAGGAATCCGGCCTCAAGAACCTACGGCTGCTTTGACCGCCAGTACTGGCACTATCACGTGGCTGATTTTGCATCCGCACGCTGCCAGGAAGCATGCCTGACTCTGGCTTTGCTCTACAAGACAGACTACAAGAAAAATATCTACTTCCAGAACAAATTAATTCTCTCCTGGATAAAGGGTGCTCTTGAGTTCTGGAAAAATATTCAGAATGCAAACGGAAGCTTTAATGAATGGTATCCTTACGAGAGCAGTTTTGTTGCAACAGCATTCTCATCATACGCAGTTTCAGAGACATTGCTTTTGCTTCCGGAATTGAAAAATGATTCTTTGATGAAAGCCTTGGTGAATGCAGCAGATTTCCTTTCAAGAAAAACAGAAAAGTCAGTCCAGAACCAGCTTTCAGGGGCAATTTTGGCACTTTACAATATTTTCCTTCTTACAAAAAATGAAAAATACAAAGAAGCCTCTCTGAAAAAACTTCAGGAGCTTAAAAGCATGCAGTCAAGCGAAGGATGGTTCATGGAATATGGCGGGGCAGACATCGGGTATCTGTCATTAACGGTTGATTATCTGGCAAAACTTTACATGAAGTCGAAAAATCCAGATGCTCTTGCAATTGCAGGCAAGGCAGTTTCGTTCTTGCACAACTTCATTCATCCAGACACGACTTTTGGCGGCGATTACGGAAGCAGGAACACAGAATATTTAATACCTGCAGGATTTGAAATTTTGAAATTGGATGAGGCCTCATCCATATCTTATCACATCAGGAAATCACTGGCAAGAAAATCTACAGTGGCCCCATTCTCCCTGGATGACCGCTATCTTTCCTACATAACCTGCACCTACATTCAGGCTTACCTTCACGCAAAAAACAAGGTTGCACCACTGAAAAACTCTTCAAAAACAATTTACTTCAGCGAGGCAGGAATGTTAGTCCATAATAATAAATATTTCTTGATCTCGAACTTAAACAAGGGAAACTCTTTCAGGGCTTTTATAAAAAACAAAGTAATTTATGATTCCGGAATCCAGCTGATAACAGAAAGAAGCAGGCTGTTCTCAGGCTATATCCAGCAGTCATCAAGAAGCTACAAGGACAATTGCGCCAAAGTGGAAGGCTATTTGGAATTTATTACAGATACTAAAATGAGCCCGTTCAAGATGGCTGCTTTCAGAATATTCCAGCTAACTCTCGGCAGGTTTGAATTCATGAGCTTCTTTGTCAAAAACATATTAAGAAATATTCTAGTTATGGGAAAAAGAAGCAACATAAAATATTCTAGGGAACTAATCATTGAACCCAATCTGAGAATAATAGACACCCTCTACAGCATTCCAAAAGGAAAAATAATAATCAGCGCAAAATCCTCATACAATGCAGTTCCCTCATCAAAATACTTCCAGAAATCAGAGCTTAAGAATGTTCCATTCTCAATAACTGTCAAGAAGCCATGCAGCATAAGGATAACAAGAGTGTTTGACAGCAAGGGCAATTTGCAAATAGCAACAAAAATTATATAAACCAAGCTCAAGAGTAAATTCTCATGGTTTTAGAGCTTTTAATAGGTCCAAAAAAGGCAGAAAAGAAGCCTTGGGACATGTTTTTCATCGGCATGCTCTACTCGTCTGTTGCCATGTTTCTGAGCGTGTGGATATTCAGGGAGCAGGCCTCTATTATTATGGTCTTGCTGACAGTCATAGCGTGCCTGCCTTTGGTTCACAGGACATTCCTCCGCGAGGAAAAAGCAGATGTCGCCCTTGATACTGAAAGAAAAAGGCTGAAAGAGCACTGGAGAGCAATCCAGTTTCTCATGCTGCTGTTCCTGGGATTTGTAGTCTCATTCTCGTTGTGGTATGTCTTTCTTCCTGATGAGATGGTCCAGACCTCCTTCAACTCACAGATACAGACTATCCAGTCAATTAATGCAAAGGTGGCAGCAAGCCAGGCAGTTACAGGCAGAAATATAATAAGCTCGCAAAACACATTAAGCTCGTCGTCAATATCGCTAGATGGGCTTTTCTTCAAGATACTCCTAAACAACATCAAGGTTCTTTTGTTTTCAATATTTTTTGCCTTCTTCTACGGAGCAGGCGCAATTTTTATATTGACTTGGAACGCGTCTGTAATAAGCGCTGCAGTGGGCAACTTTGTTAGGAATAATATAGGTGATTATGCAGCCCAGCTTGGCCTGATAAAAGCTGGTGGTTATTTTCATATATTCTCCTTGGGTCTTTTAAGGTATTTTATTCATGGCATTCCTGAAATACTTGCATACTTCGTAGGGGGGTTGGCAGGAGGCATTGTTTCGTTTGCAGTTATAAGGCATGACTTCGGAACAGAAAGATTTAAAGCAATCCTTTTTGATGCATTTGACCTTGTATTAATTTCAGTTTTTATACTTGTGGTTGCAGGATTGCTCGAGGTTTATGTAACGCCTGCATTCTTTTAGCACATGGAAAACATTATACAGGAAAGGAAAGAGAAAATAATGTCTTTTTTTAAGAACAACCAGAAGATACTGGTCTATGCTGCATTAATTATCATAATCGCATTGGGAGCAGGCATAAGGTCGCAGAACATAGAGATTCTGAAGGATCAGACAACAGGAAAGTATATTTCAGCAGAGCTTGACTCAACCCTATGGCTAAGATATGCAAAGTACATTGCAGAGCACGGTTCTCTTCCAGATGTTGACTACATGCGCTTCTATCCTGTCGGAGCTGACCTGAATGTCATAGGCACCTTCATCTCATATTTTGTTGCCTACCTTTACAAATTTCTTCATGTATTCTCCCCGGACATTACTGTTGAGTATGCTGACATAATTCACCCCATTATAGCGATGGCTGTGATGAGCCTGTTTATGTTTCTGTTTGTCAGGAGAATCTTTGATGACAAGATAGCCCTTCTAAGCGTCTTGTTTATTAACATAATCCCGACTTTCATCTTCAGGAGCACTGCAGGAAGTTCAGACCACGACATCCTTGGCATGATGTTTTTTATGATAACATTCTATCTTTACATAGTTGCCTGGCAGTCAAAAACTCTCAGGTCAACCCTCTTCTTCGGAGTTTTGGCAGCAATCTCGACTGTTTTGGGCAGGCACACTGCAGGCAATCTTAACTTTGCATTCTTTGTTTTCGGCGCTTTCGCACTGGTAAGTATCTTCTTTAACAGGTTTGAGAAGAAGGACTTTTACCTTTATGCAACCTGGCTTGGCTTGACTATGGTCATTATTGAGATTGCAGGAAAGTTCGGCGGCATCCTGGCGTTTGCTACATCAGTGACAACAGGTGTTGCCTTCATAGCCTTAATAGTTGCAGCAACAGACTTTTTCTTCTTCAAGCTTGACTTGTTCAAGATAAAATCGAAAATTGAGCAGAAGATGCCTCTCGGGCTTGCAAGTCTTCTTATATCAATTGTTATAGGCAGCATAATTGTAGCAGTGGTCTTTGGTCCGGAGTTTTTCATAACAAAAGGAAGGCATGTAGGTCAGTACTTGTTCAGGGCATATGCAGAAACAAGGTGGACATTGACAGTTGCAGAGAACAGGAAGCCTTTCGTGACAGACTGGTTTGACCAGATGTTCAAGCCGTTTGTTTATTTCTTTTTGTTCGGGGCAGTATGGTTATTCCATGACACTGTAAGAAAAATTAGGGGTGCTTGGAAGCTGACAGCAATATTCGCAGTATTTTTGGTAGGCTACATATTTTCAAGGTACGCTTCAAACTCGGCATTTAACGGTCAGACAGGAATATCTCATCTTCTTTTCTATGGTTCGATTGTGGGTTTTTTCGCGCTCATAGCCTATCTTTACTTGAGAACGTTTTACAAAGACAAGGAGCTTTACTCCCACATATCTGAGATTGACATCAAGCACAGCTTTATTTTCGTCTGGTTTTTCATAATGGTGGCAGCAGCAACATCTGCTATCCGTTTATTGTTTGAGTTTTCTGTTGTAACCTCAATTATAGCAGCTTTCTTTATAGTGTCAGCCTTTGGATATATCTGGTCTTTGAAGCTCAAGCCTGTTAAATATGCGCTGTTTGCTGTGCTGCTTATAATATTGATAAGCCCCTTATCGCTAGGGTTTATCCAGAAAGGTTTTGTATTAAGGCAATATGAGTCAAGCAAGGGCCAGGCAGCATCAATTGGGCCTTCATATAACCTGCAGTGGCAGTACGCAGGAAGATGGGCGCGCGAAAGCACACCAAAGGATGCAGTGTTTATCCACTGGTGGGACTATGGCTACTGGGTCCAGGAGGGATTTGAGAGAACCACAGTCACTGACGGCGGAAACTTCTTTATTTACTGGAATTACCTTGTCGGCCGCTATATTCTGACAGGAGACAATCCAAAAGATGCATTGGAATTAATGAAAACCCATAATGTTACTCACCTACTTATTATATCTGACGAAATAGGGAAATATGGCGCATATGCAAGCATTGGCTCTGACTTGAACTATGACAGGTTCGCTAGCCTTGGAATATTTACAAACGATCCAAGAAGAACCCAGGAAACAAGGAATGAAACAGTTTATGTATACAGTGGGGGCATCGCACTTTACGAGGAATACGCCTACAAAGATGTTGTATTCCCGTCATCAACTCCTGTCGGAGGGTTCCTGGTTTACATGTCAAATGTTTCAGTAGACCAAAGCAAAAACACAATGAATGCCCAGATTAGCAGAGTGGAGGCAGCAATGTTTAAGGATGGCCAGCAGCATAACATTCCAATTTCATGTGTCTACTTAGACAAGGGATATACTTTTGACATTCCAGATGCAATGCCTGCTTGCCTGAGAATAATCCCCCAATTCCAGGGCAACTCCCTGCTGCCTCTGGGAAACGCAATATTCCTGCAGCCGAAAGTTATGCGCACGTTATTTGGTCAGATGTACATTCTTGAGAGGGAATGGCCGGGCTTCAAGCTTGTCTACAATGATGCAGCAAGCACTCCCTTGGCAATCTACCAGGGAAGGATTATAGGCCCGATGAAAATATGGGAAATAAACTATCCTCCCGGCATAAAACCAAAGCCGGAATATCTTGAATTGGATTATCCAGATCCAAGGCTGAAGCTTCCTGCCGGCTAGTTGGCTAGTCTGAGTTCACAACTTTTATAAACAATCTTTTTCGTTTTCAGGAAATGCAAATCCTGCTTTATCTTGCCCCAGTTCTGGGTTTTGTAGCCGCATTTGTGTCAACCCCCCTATGGATTCGTTATCTCAAAAGAGTCGGTCTTGTAGTTCCTGACAAGAATAAAAAAAATCAGCCGAAAATTCCATTGTCTGGCGGACTTGCTGTTATGACTGGCCTTCTTGCAGGAATTATGCTCTACATATTTGTACAGATATTTTATTATGACAGGGGCGGCCAGGGTTCATTGCTTCTTATGTTTGCTGCCCTCACAACAATAATATTGATTACTTTCATTGGTTTCCTAGATGATCTTATTGTTAACAAGCACATAGGCGCATCAACAGGATTGAAGAAGTGGCAGAAGCCGTTATTAACATTACTAACAGCAGTTCCATTAATGGCTGTTAAGGCTGGAACTACTATTTTCTACCTGCCTTTCTTTGGCCAGGTTGATGCCGGCATCCTCTACCCGTTATTTTTTGTCCCGCTGGGCATTGTTGGTGCATCAAACATGATTAACATGCTCGCAGGTTACAATGGCCTTGAAGCTGGAATGGGCCTTGTCTATACCGGAATGCTCTCAGTTTACGCGTATGCAAACGGGCGTTTTGCTGCTGCAGCAATAGGGATAATAGCATTCGCTGCCCTTCTCGCATTTTTTTACTATAACAAATACCCTGCAAAGATATTTCCTGGTGACTCGCTAACATATTTTCTTGGGGCAACCTTGGTTTCAATGGCTATTCTCGGAAACATTGAGAAAGCAGCACTAATATGTTCTATACCTTTTTTCGTAGAAGCGATATTAAAGGCGCGCTCTGGCTTCAAGGCAAAGTCCTACGGCTACATCAAGGATGGAAAGATACATTCTTTCTACGACAAAATTTACTCAATACCGCACTTTTTTGCTATAACAGGAAAATTCACAGAAAAGCAGATCGCTTATTTCTGCATAGCAATAGAGCTATTCTTCTCAAGCCTTATATGGATTTTATAAAATGATCAAGTTTTCGTTAATAATACCGGTAGCTCCTTACAGAAGCTGTGAGATAACGGATTCAATCAAGAAGCTTGACTACAACAAAAAGCAGTTTGAGGTCATAACAGAGCATGGTTTTAATCCTTCTGACAACAGGAACAGGGCAATAAAGAAAGCCAGAGGAAAATACCTTGTATTTCTTGATGACGACGCAATCATTGATGGGAATTATCTTAAAAATGCTGAGAGATTTCTTGAAAAGCATCAGGAAATAGATATTGTTGGCGGTCCGCAGCTGACTCCGCCATCTGACAAATATTTTGCGAAGACATCCGGCTATGTGATGAGTTCATTCTTCGGGGCTTATGTGATGAGCTCGCGCTACACAAAAAGAAACGAAAACCTGAACGCAGACGAGTATTCACTAACATCAGCAAATTGCATAGTAAAAAGAGAAGTCTTTAAGAAAATAAAGCCATTTGACTCAAGGCTTTTTCCAGGCGAAGACCCAGAGCTCTACGCAAGGGCCAAGAAGGCAGGCTTCAGGCTAGCTTACTCGCCGTCATTGATAATACACCATAGAAGAAGACCAACATTCTTCCAGTATCTCAAGCAGTTTTTCAAATACGGCTTTGTCAGGATGAAAAAAGAGAGGATAAACAGAACCCCATTACTGAAAATTAACCCGGTTTTTTTTATGCCTTCTGCTTTTGTGCTGTATTTAGTGACTTTGCCTTTCTGGTTGTACTTGCATTCATATTTTATAATCCCCCTTTTGCTTTACACAGCGATAACTTTGGTGTTTTCAATTTATGAATCAATAAAAAACAGGGATATTCTGGCGTTTCCACTATTGCCCTTTCTGTACCTGTCAATGCACGTTTCCTATGGAATTGGTATAATATACAGCATCTTCAGATCCTGACTGGAATTGAGAGTCCACAATCTTTATAAATCATCTGCATTTACACTTGTTTAATGTCTCCCAAGCCAAAAAAGTCACTAAAAATTCTTGTTGGGTATCCTCCAACCCTTTCAGAAAAAGGTACGCCCTTGCTTAGCCAGAACAGGCAGTTCCAGTACTTTGACAATCCTACATTTTTGTTTCCAGTAACTCTCGCAACAGGCGCAACATGGCTTAGAAACGAGGGTTATCTAACATTGTGGAAGGACTGCATTCCAGAATACCTTGACATGGGAAAATTTTACTCTTATCTTGACCAGCACAAGCCAGACTTATTCATATTTGAGTCAAAATCTCCGGTAATAAAAACACACTGGCATGTAATTGATGTGCTGAAGAAGAAATATCCAAAAATGAAGATATGCATAACAGGGGATCATGTTTCTGCTTTCCCGGAGGAATCAATGGAAAAATCAAAGGTTGATTTCTTGGTATGCGGCGGCTATTATGATTTCGCAATGGTTGAGCTTGCAGATGCACTTGAAAATAAAAAAGAAATCCCTCGTGGCATTTGGCACAGAAAAGGAAACAAAATAATTGACAACGGAAGATATGAGCTCAAGAAAAGGCTTGATGACGCTCCAATTGTTGACAGGGAGTTCACAAGAAATGATCTTTACCAGAAGGAATTTAATCTTATAGGAAGGCCTCTTGCTTATATTATGTCAGGAAGAGATTGCTGGTGGGGGCGATGTACGTTCTGCGTTTGGGATCACACTTTATATCCAAAGGGAACTTACCGTGCAAGAAGCCCAGAAAATGTTTTAGAGGAAGTTAAGTACTTGGTTGACAAGTGCGGTGTAAAGGAAATTTTCGATGACGCAGGAACAATCACAGTCGGCCCGTGGCTGAAGAAGTTCTGCGAGCTTATGATTCAGTCAGGTTATAATGAGAAGGTTATTTATTCATGCAACATGCGCTTCGGTGCAGTTAATTTAGAAGAGTATAAGTTAATGAAAAAGGCAGGTTTTAGGCTTCTTAAATATGGCCTTGAGTCTGGATGCCAGAAAACCATAGACAAGCTTGATAAGGGAACAAGGGTTGACGGTGTTGTAGACAGCTGCAGGGACGCAAAGAAAGCTGGATTGACAGTGCACTTGACAATGATGGTTGGCTATCCTTGGGAGACAAAAGAGGATGCAATGCAGACTGTGAAGCTCTCAAGATATCTGATGAGAAAGGGATACGCTGATGTCCTGCAGTCAACAATAGTTGTCCCTTATCCAGGAACTCCGCTCTGGAAGGAAGGAATTGAGAAGGGATGGTTCAGGCAGGGAATTGATCCTTATGATTACGAAAGATTTGACATGGCTGAGCCTGTCTTCAATGTCCCGGACATGACTCCTATAGAAGTTGAGGGGCTTTGCAGAAAAAATTACTACATATTCCTCCACCCAGAATACATTTTAAGGCACCTGACAAAGATAAGGTCTTTCCGGGACGTGTTATACACTTTGAAGGGAGTCAAGGCAGTATTTGGTCATCTTAAAGACTTTTCAAGGCCAGTTCAAGAGTAAGGATTCTAAATGAAAACAGTCAGAAAGATATTGCCTTTGATTGGAATTATAATCCTTATTTATGTTATAACAAAAGTAGGCCTTGACGACATTATCAATGCTTTCAAGACAATAAAATGGGTTTACATCATCTTAAGTATTGCTGCCGGTTTTATTATAGCTGTTCTTCAGGCATGGAAGTGGGATGTGATAATAAAGAGGCAGGGAATTTACCTGCCATTTTTGTACGTGCTTAAAGTGCAGATGATAAGCACATTTTACGGAAACATCACCCCTGGCAGGGTTGGCAGTTTTGTCAAGGTCCTGTACTTGAAAGAGAAGACAAACAAGAATTTCGGGAACTGCATATCCTCTGTTACATTGGAGCGCTTTTTTGACTTGTTTATGGTCTCATTGTTTGCCTTTTTCGGCTCAATAATAGCCCTGAAGTATTTCCCGGGAATCTTCTGGGAGTTGCTGATAATATTTATGATTCTTGTGATGCTTCTTCTCATATCAATAAATAAAAAGCTCAAGGAATTTCTCATAATGAAATCTTTTGATGTTCTAGTCCCTTCAAGATTCAAGGACAGGGCGAAAACAGCTTTTGTTTCGTTCCATGACAGCCTTCTGAAGCCGTCGCAGGTTGCTCTCCCGATAATAGCCACAATAGTCACATGGATTGCAATCTACGCGCAAATGTATTTGGTTGCGCTTGCATTGTCTCTCAGTATTCCTTTCTTTCAGTTCATTTTTATATCATCAATAGGCACAATGGTTTCATTGATACCAATAACTATCGGCGGAATCGGCACAACAGAGGCATCACTTACAGTTCTTTATTATAAAATATTTGGGATAAATCCGCCTGTAGCTCTCTCTCTTGCCTTAATAAACAGGTTTATAGGCCTGGTCGTGGCGCTTATTGGCGGAATAATATCATTGATAGAGGAGAAATATCTTTAGAATGGGGCAGTTCACTGTATTTGGAAAGAAAGAAGATGAAAAAATAAGGGAAGATCTCAGGACAATCACAGATATAATAGTAAGGAAAACATCTCCAATTTCAATAATACTTTTCGGCGGTTTTGGAAAGGGCGAAGGCTCAATAGAAATAAAAAACAGCAAAATAAAGCCGATCAATGACTATGATTTGTATATTGTGGGAAAGAGAAAAGTGTCGGAAGATGAGCTTGACAGCCTTAGAATAGAATGCTCAAGAGCCATAGGCAGGGGCGGCCTTGACTTTGTTGAGAATCCTGAAGCAGAGTATGACAAGGACAAGTTTTTTCATGCCGATATAAGGTTTATTCATTATGACAAGCTAGGCAGGCTTCCGCCAATGCAGAGAACCTTCGAGCTGAAATATGGCTCCCAAGTAATCTATGGGGAAAATGTGCTTCCAAAAATTAATGACGTGAAAGTTCCAGTCTCTGACGCGATAAGAATTCTCTTTAACAAGATGGATCATCTTCTCTTGTCAAAGTTTCAAAAGAATAAGCTCATAAAGACAATCTATATTTACAAGGCGTATTGTGACCTTGCCTCGGCCCTTCTTATAGCTGAAAATGACTTCAGAGCCACATACAGGCAGAAGGCAGAGGCAATACAGAAGCATGATTTTCCTTCAAGATTAAAGAAGAAGATTCTATGGGCAACAGAATTGAGGATGAAGCCAGATCCAGGCAAAATAAAGGACATTAACAAGGAATGGGAAGAGGCAGTCTACTGGGTTGGATATGTTTTTAAGTTCATTTTAAAAAATAGTTTCAGAATAAAAGATGATTCATGGAAGGGCATAGCAAGGTTTGTTTACAACAAGCTGCCTTACCTTTACTTTAGTCCGTATTTAAAATCACAGATTCTTTTTCCCTTGCAGTATTACTTGACACTAAAATACTGCCTGCTTTGCTGGAAAAAGGGAGAGATTATTATAAAGCCGTTGTTCTCATGGAGAGACGTTGGCTTAAAGCTTGCAGTGCCGCTCTTCTTGTACTTATACGGGGAGGAAAAAGAGGCTGAGAAATATTTAAAAAAGATAACTTCCAGAACAAAACCACTGAAGGAAAGGATACTCTATTTGTATGGGCTGTACTACCTGCAGAAGATTGTATAAAATGAAAGTCATATGCCTTGATGCATTCAAGTATGATTACTTAGATCATACGCCCTTTCTCAGGTCTCTTACAAAAAAATATCAGCATGGCAGGCTTAAAGTCCCTCTTGGATTTGAAGGCGGAATGGATTCTTTTTTCAGAGGCAAGAAGTCAGATATTATCGCATTGTTCTGCAGGTCTTATGCTTCGCCTTACAGATGGACAAGATACTTCCATTTTTTGCCAAGAATCATAATAGACATAAAAATAAACATCCAGAAGCTCTTGAAAAACCACCGGAGATTTCACAGAACAAGATACATCCCGAAGAAAAAGATACAGTATTTTGACACTGCAGTAAATAAAATACCGCAGCAGTACATAAATTTTGATTACAGGTGGATTGGAATAATTGACAAGCTTGGTCACAAGTACGGTCCAAACTCCAGGGAGATAAAAGACGCCCTGAAAAAACTGGACAGGCAGCTTGAGAAAGAGGACTTTGATTTAATAATGTCTGACCACGGAATGATGGAAGTCAAGGAATATGTTGAAGTCCCGGAAACTGATATTTGCTTTATTGATTCCACAATGGCAAGATACTGGGACAGAAAGCCGGAGATATCAACAAATAAGGGAAGATGGATAAAAGGCAGCGAGAAATTCGGGCGTTACATTTTTGTTGCAAATCCAGGCGTTGTTTTTCTCCCAAATTACTGGGACGGCAGCAACAAGGTTAAAGGTATGCACGGCTATGCTCCGCCATGCAGCGAAATAGATGGCTTTTATATTCTGAAAAGAGAAGGGAAGAAAAAAGATCTCAAGATTTCTGACCTGAACCGTTATATTCGTAGATGACTAGAATTGGATTCTGATTCTGATCAAGATAAGCCTGCACTGGTTTCAGCAGCTGCGAGTATTTCTGAGGGAATGAATAAGCCCACTGCGGCGTGAATGCCGGTTCATAAACGCTGATTACAACATATTTAGGGTTGATTTCTTCAAGTCTTTCAAGGAACAGTGTCTCATTTTCCTTGTCCATTCCCCTCCCAACAAAAGGATGGGTGTTTCTTTCAGAATAGTACATGTTCTGGAAAACACTTGCGCTTATAACATTGTCTTCTGGCGTTGATCTTTCTCTTATCCACTGTCCTGCCAAGGCAACTTCTGCATAGCTTGATGATTTTGCTACTGTAAGTGACACGCCGTACTTATAATTAGAGTAGCCAATAGGGAGGATAACGACAAGAATTAATATAAGCCCTAGATATTTCCATTTTTTGCTTAGCAAATTCCCAAGCCTTACCAGTCCATCTCCAAACAAAATAAACATGGCAGGAAACATGCTGATAAGGTACCTGTGTTCGACACCGGCGCCGGCAAGGGAATAAAAAACATAGGGCATGCCTATCCATACAAGAAGATACAATTTTTTCAGCAAATCCTTGCTTCCTTCTTTCCACAGTATATCAAACCCAAGGAACACATCCCAAAGAAGATATAATGTGATCAAAATGAATAAAACCCCATAAAACATGGCTGAGGATTGTGTCAGTTCAGGGCTTAATATGGTGGTTGACACTGCAGGAAGATTTTTCCACAAGTAACTGAACTGCCATCTTCCGGCGAATCTCTGCTCACCACCGCCGATGCCAGTAAACTTCTCTACGGGGTTGTCATACGTTGCAAAGAGCCATATTATAAAAGGGCTCATGACTAAGAAGACCATCAGCACAGCAAGCCATGCATTTTTATTTTTCACAATGTTAAATTTCTCTTTGAAAAATAATGCAGCGAGCATTGGAACAATCATTATCAGGCTTGCAGCTCTCGTGAATACAGTAAATCCAAAGAACACTCCGCTAAGCACAAGATATTTCCCTTTATCCTCGTCAAGATACTTCCAGAAGTAGTAGGCAGTTACAAGCCACCACGTCATTGCTATTATGTCTGTCAGCAGCCTTACTGAATGGAATATGTGCAGCCAGTTGACAGCAAGAAGAAAAGCCCCTATAAGCCCGGCATACTCATTGAACATTTTCTTTCCTATAAGGTAAGTGAAGTAAATACCCAGCAACGCAAACACAATAACAGAAAAGCGCATCGCAACATCTCCAAGACCAAGCCCCAGTATGCTCCCCCACAATATCATAAGAAAGAACGGTCTTCTTGGGTTTATTTCGTAAGTATCAAGGTCAACCTTGCCTGCAAATTCCTTTGCGCTCGTCATGTAGTCGGCGCTGTCCCACCATTCCGCGGTATTTACCTTAATCAGGCTGACTCTTATAAAAAATGCTATAAGCAGAATAAGAAGCAAAATCAAGGTTACTTTGTTCTTGGCAAGTTTTTGAAAATTTTCCTTTTTCATTCAGCAGTCCAGCTTATACACAATCAGCCTGTTTTTATTCCTTTCGTTTTCATACACAATGTCAGGATCACTTTTTTCTTTTTCAAGAAGATAGCTAAGCCCCGGTCTTAGTTTCCCCACATAACGCTCGTCAGCAATCATAAACTCTGCTTTTTTATAGCATCCGTATTCCTTAACATCGCTAAAGTTTCCATACGGGAGATTGACAAAAGTCCCTCCGGAATAAAATGATGCCCACGGTTTTCTCTCCATTATAACCGGGCTGTCAAAATTTTCCTTCAGCCATTTCCCGGCCTCTCTGTGTTCTAGTGGAGGGTCTTGCTTCTCAAATCTCTTGTCAACCAGCTGGTTTGCAAGGACGTTTCCAGCCAGGGAAAAAGCAACGATTACTATCAGAAGAAATGTGGATATCCATTTTCTGTTCAATAATCTGTCAATATTTAATATTCCGTTTGATGCCCACATGACAAGCACAGGCAAGATTGGAAGCATGTAGCGGACCTCAACCCAGAATACAGGGAAAAACAGGATTGGATATGCTATCAATGCAAGCAGATAATACTCTTTTTTCAGATCCTTCTTATCAAATTTCCTGAAAAATGATATGATTGAAAATATGACAAGCGGGAACAACATTGGTATAACAAAATAAATCTCCTTAAACAGCCCATAGAAGTACCTACTGAAGAAATTTGGAAGGTTGTTCATGATCTCGTTGGCTAAACTTCCCTTTACCGTGTAGGGATTTAACTTTATGTCTGTTTTTTCCTCATTTAAGCCAAATATGTTTCTTTCATATTCAATTGTGAACGGTTTGAATTCCCTGAACTTGTATACCACATATCCCTTGCTGCTAAGGCTTAGATCTCCTGTTTGGTTGTAGGCAAACAACACAAACGGAGATACGACCATGGCAAAAACAACCAGCAGCAGAATGATGTTTCTTGCTGCGCTCCTAATGTCTTTCCTGCTCCAGAAGACTGCCAGCAGGGCAATTAAGAAGGTGTAGAAGGCTCCTTCTGGTCTTGCAAGGTACAGCAGTCCCCCAAGAAGACCGGAAATGGCGTAAAGACTTCTTTTTTTCTCTTCCAGTGCTCTGTATCCGAAGTAAAATAAATTATACAACAGGAAAAGATACAGCGAATCTGAATATGTTATTGTTGAAATGTAAGCCAGCGCAGGGTAAACTGCAGTTATCAAGGCGCTGACAAGGGCAACTTTTTCATTGTATAACCTTCTTGCAAGCATATAGACAGGAAAAATAAGAAGAGCCCCGAATATTACTGAGATAATTCTTGCTGTAAACTCTAGATTACCAAAAACTAAGTCAAAAATTCCGATAAGAATAGGATACAGCGGTGTGAAAACAGTGTTAACATTGCCCTCAACATCTATATAACCGCCACCATTAATTAGGTTATAACCAAGTCTGGAATAATAAACACCATCTATTTCTATTGTTTCATGAAGCCCAATCATTAAAATTCTTATTACCAGGGCAAGCGCAAATATCCAGAATATCTTTTTTGATTTCATTATAGTATTCTCCTAAACGTCTCTTTTTAAGCATTATTAATTTTGGTTGCTACAGCCACAATAGAAACACCAAGAGGCACCGGGACATGCTGGATTATCTTGCTGTCAAGCCTCCAGCCGGCGTAAGCCAGAAAATTGATTAATTTGTTAAATTTTATTACAGACTGCTCCTTATTGATCAATTTATAAATAATTGCTATTGGAAACGGCAGGGCATCCCAGTAGTTTATAAAATTTATCTTGAATCCGGTCAGCAGCAGCATTCTTCTGACCTGCTTCTTTGTGTATCTCCTCTTGTGCTCAAGCATGTCGTCATCCTTTCCCCACAGAAATTCAAATGCCGGGACTGTTATTATCACCCTCCCGCCAGGCTTCAGGGATCTGTTTATGTATCTCATTGCCTTGTAGTCGTCATCAACATGTTCTATTACGTCAGATGCTATAACAACATCAAATCTGCTTTTTCCAAGAGAGATTTTCTGTGCATCTCCCTGCACAAGCCTTAGGTTTTTGTCTCTTTTCTTCGCGTATCTAAGAGCCTCTTCTGAAATGTCAAGCCCAACAACGTCATTTTCAGCAGAGAACATTTTGCATATAACCCCTGTTCCGCACCCAACATCCAGAATTTTTGAGCCAGGCTTGCAGTACTTATTAAAGAGATCCTTAATCATCTCGCGTTTTACTTTAAACCAGGCGTGCTTCTCCTCAAGCTCATACATCACTTTGTATTCGTGCGATTGCATTTTACTTTGTGCTCTCTACAGGCTGCCAGATGTCTTTTAGGTTTTTCCCCCTTATTCTGTCGAGGTGTATAACCCCCCATAAAACAGCCCTGTAAGGGAACATAAGCAGCGCGTAAAAGAGTTCTTTTAAGTTTTGTGGATGTCTTAGTATTCTGAAAGTCCCTAAAATTATTTCCTTGAAGAAGCTTCTTGTTGTAGGCATGCTCTTGAAGTATCTCTTTGTCTGCAGGTATCCTGCTGCGCTCCTTCTTTTTTGTTTTATCCAGTCCCTCATATTTGTCGGGTATTTTATGTACACTTTTGCCTCAGGTTCATATATTATTTTGTATCCTTTGCTGAAGACCATATAACTCATCATTGCATCGTCGCTTAATGCGTCTTCTGGAATCTTATCAACTAGCCCATTCCTCAGTGCAAGAAGGTATCCGGAAGCTACAACCATCTTATTGTTTTTCTGCCAGCTTTTCCTCATTGAGTCCCATGTGTCAGTCAGGACGTGACTCCAGTAACCAAGAAGATTATCCCTCGAGTCTAGGGAGACAGGATGTCCGGAAACAGCTCCGATGTTTTTGTTATTAAAACATTTCAGGATTTTCTCTACTGCACCCTCGCCTATGAACACATCGCCATCGCTCAAAATTAATATCTTGCTTTTTTTGCTGACTTTGCTGAAAGTCAGGTTTAATGCGGCTGGTTTCCCTCTCCCAGGGTCTCTCAAGGTTTTAACTTTCTTGTATTTCCCTGCAGCATCTAGTGTTTTTTCATCAGGTGCAACAACAATTATCTCATTGTACTTAATACCCTGATTAAGAAATGCCTCTATGGCTTTGCCTATTGTCCTGTCTTCCTTGTATGCGGTTATTATCACGCTTATCATTTTTTGTAAACCTCAAGAGTCTTCCTCGCTATTATGTCCCAGTCATATTTCTTGGCTTTTTCAATGTTGTTCTTCTTAAATTTACTTGTAAGTTTTTTATCATCTAAAATTCTCAAGATTGCCTTCTTTAATCCTTGAATGTCACCATAACTAACAAAAATTCCATTCTTTCCATCTTCCATCTCATAGGGAACACCATTAACCGGGCTTGCAACAACAGGCAGACCAGATGCAAACGCCTCAAAGAGGGTAAGTGGCAGCCCTTCCCTGTAGCTTGGAAGCGCATAAACATCGGCCGCCTGGTAAGTTTTCAGTATTTCCTGCTTATCTCTTGTTGGTTCCATTAAAATTATCTTTTTTTCATTTCCAATCAGTCTTTTAACAGTCTCCCTCATGCCTTCATCCGGGCCCCTTATCACGAATGTTATGTCATTTCTGTCTTTTAGTATCTCTTTCGCAGCAAGAACAAACTTGTCAGGTCCTTTAGTTTCGTTTAGCCTTCCGAAATACAGAACTAATTTTCCCTTTATGCCAAGCCTTTTCTTGAAGTCATTATTTTTGATCCTGCTGAAAAATGATTTGTCCATTCCGTTCGGAATGTAAACAATCTTGCTTTCATCACCCCCATGTTCCTTTATAAACTGGATTTCCCACGGTGTTATTGCAATTATTCTATCGTTCCATTTGAATACTGCCTTGATAAAAGTTTGATAACCCACATTGAGCATAATTTTTCCAAACAGGCTTCTTCTGGCATCGCTCCAAGGACAGTGTGTTGTATGAATGTGGCTTACTCCACTTATCTTTGCAACCAAAGCAGCAAAAAAGCTGTGCGGATGAAAGCTTAAATGGCTGTGAATTATATCAAATTTTTTTGAGAACAATCCCCAAAGGACACCGGGCCATAAAGTAATGAAATTAACAGCCCTGAAAATATGGAAGCAGCGGTGGACGTGAACTCCATTGATTACTTCATCCTTTATTTTAATCCTTTTTGTCTTGTCCCAGTCAGAGCAGTAGACATGCACTTCATGGTCTAGCTTGGCATATCTCTCTGCAAGCTCCTCAACAACCTTGTTGACTCCCCCTATTGCAGGTCTGTAAAAGTCGCATACAAGGGCTATTTTCATAATTGCAAATTGTTTTTGTCTGTTTTTTAACTTTATGCACAACAAGTATTTATAATAACTGTAT
>CAYIQA010000003.1:0-19476 GCA_964365475.1 Candidatus Woesearchaeota archaeon
CTGTTTACAATACTATCTTCTTATCTTGTATATGCCCAGAGTGCAGGCGCTCCTACAGTAGAGATATTAGTTCCTGCAGACGGAGTTAACCTCACTACTGCTAATGGAACAACCACAGCAATTGTATTAACAGTCAATGTATCTGCTGTTAATACAACCAGCAACATAACTAACATAACTATCTACCTAAAAAATTCTGCTAACGCAACTATAGACATGATAGGCCTAAACATAACACATTCAACAGGAAACACAACCTATAACTTCACCATATTAAATGCCAACTTATCAGGCAGGACAAACGGAATTAGAAACTACTCAATAGATGCCAAAGCCTATACAACTACTACAAATCAGGGCCTGGGCAACCTGACAGGAAACGACACCCAGATAAACATCACAATAGACAACACAGCACCAACAGTCACAATAAACAACGGAAACGCAACAAACCAGACAACAGCAAGCTTCACATTAAACATAACAGTAAGCGACAATCTCTTCAACGCCGATGGTATCAACCTAACTTACAATTTCACATGCACAGCCTACTCAGGCACTGACAAGATAACCCAGACAAACGCAACCTTCAGGATTTCAAATGCCACAGTGTTCCCAGCAAACGCAACAATGACCCAGAAGCTTCACAAGATTAATGCCACATGCACAGACTCGGTAGGAATAAACGGCAGTTCATCCCTTCTGGACTTAACAGTAGACACAACCCAGCCAAGAAACGCAAACATCACATTTGCATCAAAGATTGTTTTTGGAAAAAATACTACATTAACGTGCTCAGGCTCAGATGTAATCTCAAACACATCCAACGCCACATTATACATAGAGCCGGCTGGATTTAGTGGCTTTAGGTTTCTAGCAAACTCAACAACGAACAACGTGACATTTGATTTTAAAGACACCAGAGCATTAGGAATCTACAGCGCTAACTGCTCTATTATAGACTACTCTGGCCTGCAGAACTCAACAACATTGACATTTGAGGTTGTGAGGGGTGTTTCTGATGCTGAATACGTGCCAGCCAAGCGGCCAGTAGCCAAAAAGATAATTGGCTCTGGAAGATCAACAGACATTGGATCATTGGAAACAACAGATGCAAGGTTAATGGCAAAGGATTCAAAATTAATATTCACAATAAACGGAGAGGAGCACTCGGTTTATGTCAAGGACTTAAAGGAAAGTTCTGCTACAATTGTAGTTGAGTCAGAGCCAGTAGAAGCAGTGTTAAATGTTGGCGATTCAAAGGAGTTTGATGTTAATGCAGACGGTGTTAATGACATCTCAGTAAAACTTAATGGCGTATTCAGGGGCAAAGCTGATTTATTCTTCACAAACTTGGGAAATGTCCCTGCAGAAAAACCAGGGGTGGTAATCCCTGAAGAGCAGCCCCCAGTTTCAGAAGAGCCTACATTTACAGCAGCAGCAAAATCAACACTGCTTACAATAATAATAGCGTTGGCAGTCCTGCTTGTCTTAATCTACCTGTACATGAAGTTCAGGTCAGGAAAAGGAAAAGTAGCATTTACTCCAAAGGATCTTGGTTCGCAGAGGCCAGAAGATTATAATTACCCAACATATCCGAAACAGGAGCCAGTAAAACAAGAGCCCCAGCAACCATCTACTTACAGATATCCTACTAGAAACGATATGCAGCAAAGGTCGCCTGGCACCCAGAACACTCAGAGCCAGAATTCAAGATATTCTGACAGCTCTTACCAGAACAGGCCTTATTCATCAAACAACCAACAGAAGCCTTTCTACCAGCGCTACCCGGAAAGGTAAGTTTTTATAATCTTGTTCTGCACTTCTTTTCATGCCAGTAAATGCAGGACCAGAATATGGCGTAGCCGAGCAGGAATATCTTAAGGCTGCTACAAATGAAGGGAAATTAAAGGCTCTTCAGAAGATGCTTTCTCTCGCTCCCAAGCATAAGGGGACGCAAGTTCTGGTTGCTCATCTTAAGCAGAAGATAGCAAAGACAAAGTCTGCAATGGAAAAAGAAAGGACTTCCAAGAAAGGTTCTGGCTCATCAATAGCAGTAAAGAGGGAAGGCGCTGCGCAGATTGTTCTTGTCGGCACTGCAAACTCGGGAAAGTCAACACTGCTTAAGAAGCTGACAAATGCGAATGTCGAGATTGCCCCTTATCCGTTCACAACAAAGAAGCCCGAGGTTGGCGTTCTTGATTACAAGGGAGTTAAGCTGCAGATTATTGAGATCCCTGCTGTTGTTAAAAACTTCCAGCAGACAGATTTAGGCCCAAGCCTGCTTGCCATAATAAAAAATTCTGACTTGGTTGTTTTGATGTTTAACAAGCCTGAAGACAAGGTTATACTTGACAAGGAGTTATCTGGAATTGAAAAGCCGGTTCTTATTTATAACAGCCAGGAAGACATTGCTGATGAAATATGGTCAAGGTTAAATTTAATTAAAGTTTACACAAAGCAGCCAGGCAAAAAGCCAGACTATCCGCCAGTTGCAATGAGCAAAGGCTCGACAATAAAAGATCTCGCTGAGAAAATCCATAAAGATTTTCTTAAAAAGTTTAGGTTTGCTCGCATCTGGGGCAAGTCAGTCAAGTTTGACGGGAGCAGGTGTGGTTTAGATCATGTTCTTGCAGACAAGGACATTGTTGAGTTTCATGCGAAATAAAAAGATTCGCAAGATTTTTAAGCTTCTTTTTTCTTATCCATTTGTAGGCTATGGTGGCAGGCTAGCTCTCTGCTGTAAATCGCAAACGAGCTTCAGGCGTCCGAAGCCTAGGAGAGGCAGGATTTGGGTCAGAGGTCTTGGTCCGTACGACGAAGCCCTGTCCTGATCGGCTGCTTTTTTATGAAACGTGTGAGGCCAGGAATGGAGCAACACTAAGTAGGGAAGTCAGCGCTTTCAGGGTCGCAGAGCAGAGGAAAGATCAAGATTAAACCTTTGGCTTAAGTTTTGTTCAATTCTGGGCGGCCTACAAATTTAGTTACACCTGGCTTAGCACAGCCTTTCTTGCCTGCTCAATTATGCTTCCAAGCTCCTTTACAACCAGAGTATACATCCTCTGAATTATCAGCTCATAAAGGCCTTCCTTAAGCTCGCCCTGGCAATAATCAATAAAGGAATTTAAGTTATCAACATCAACTTCCCTTATCTGCTGTCTTGGAATTGAGCACGTCATTTCCCTTCCTTCAAGCATCTTCTCAAACTGCGGATCAGATCCCAGGGCAATCCTTTCCATCCTCACATACATGTTGCAGTCGCTTCCAAAAGAGCTTCCAATGGTATAGCTGTAGACATTGTCGTTCTTAATTGATATTAATTTTGCTGTCTTGCATTCCATAAAGTGCTCTTTAAAGCAGACCTTGTCCCTGCCGCAGTCTTTTTTTATGACCCCAGAAGTGTAGATAACAAGGGCAGCAACAAATATCAAACCAATAATCATGAAGGTGTCAGTGCCATATCCCCTCTTTTTCATGCCAAAAATAAAAGAAAAAGCTTATTTAAAGATTACTAATGACTTTTAAATAGTTCAAGTTCATGAAGCCTGGCCTGCAAGCTCGCTGTTTGTAACGACCTCAACCCTTGTCTCCCCTGGCTTTAGTCTTGACTCCATTGCAACCAGATACTTGACATTTGACCTCTGCGCGACATCAGCAATCTCCTTTGTAACAGCCCCGTCAAATATTACAGCATGAACATTGTTCAGGCTTCTTATTGTTGCTGGCAGCTCTGTTGTCGGCACCTTCCCAAGTATGTTTGAGCTCTCGTCAAGAAGGTAAGCCCCTCTTGTTCCCATCAGATCCTCAAGCATTTTCTTGTAGTTTTCTGCAGTTTCTTTGTTTAATGTGCTTCTTTCCTGCCTCTGGAAATTTCCAGGCCTTCTGAAGTCGCTTCTCCTGTCGCTCATTCTTGTTGCCTGCTGCATCCTGATGTTTCTCCTGTCCCTTTCAATTCCCATTTGCGGTTTTATTCTTTCGCTTGTGTCTTTCATCTCGAGCCTTGCCTGCTCAAGTGTAACCCTGCCCCTCAAGGCCTTATGGACCTCTTTTTTAGTTATCTCCTCAACTTCTTTCCCGTCAGGGGCTTTCACAACGAAGTCAATCTCGGCAATATCGCTTAGCTCTTTGATTATTAAGTCTCCTCCCCTGTCGCCGTCAACAAACAAGGTTATTGTCTTCTCCTTGCAGAGCTCAACTATAGTCGGTGGAATTACAGTTCCGTTCATCCCTATTACATTCTTGAAGCCGTGCTTAAGCATGTTAAGAACATCTGCCCTTCCCTCGACAACTATAATATCCTCACTTTCATCAATAGCAGGGCCGGCAGGGCACCTGTCTTTTCCATACTCGCTAATCTCCATCATCCTTACAGACTGCGCTACTTCTTCTGTCAGCTCTGAAGAATCAGGCAACACACTTTCTGTAAGAATTTTAAGAAGCTCTTTAGCCCTTTCAATAACGTATTTTCTTTTAGTGATCCTCACGTCTTCTATTTTCTCAACCTTGACTTTTGCATTGCATGGACCAATTCTCTGTATGGTTTCCAAAGCAGCCCCTATGATTGCAGTTTCAGCCTTGTCAAGCGAGCTTGGAATTATAATGCTTCCAGAACTCTTGCCATTCCTGGTCTCTAAATTAACTTCAATTCTTGCAATCCTGCCAGATCTCTGAAGCTCTCTTAGCTCCAGCTCCTCTCCAAGCAATCCCTCTGTCTGGCCGAAAATTGCCCCAATTACATCAGGTCTGTCTACAACCCCCTCTATGCTGATTGTAGAATTTATTATGTATTTCGCAGAAACAGGACTTATCTTTCCCATTTTCAATACCCCCTATAATCTTTATTTTATCCATTTTAGTATTATTAGAACAAGAATCCGCACTTAAGTACCTGAATTTAGCCTTCTACTCCAATTTTTCAAAAGCTAAATGATGTGATGAACGTGATATCTTGCTCTATAATCATGATATCGCCCGCGACACTAACTCCCAATCTCATTGATTGGCAACAGCCGTCCTCCATTGAGTATTCTCATGGCGGGCTTGCCTATTATCTATATTCTCTGGTATATAAATCTTGTGCATTCATGAATTTATCACCCCCTAGAAATATTTTCTTTTCACTAATGGTGGTTCACAAGGCTTTTAAAGTATATGCTGGAGTATATAAATAAAGATGAGATTCCAATTTAGTCAAAAGTCAGGATTATATGGAAGGGAAATTTGCAATCCTATAAAATAGATTTACATTTGTTCCACATTCTGAAGAAGGCCTAGTGGAATATATATTTGCTTATGCATCGCAAGTTCCAGAACCATCCCAAGAGCCACATCTATTTAGAGATGCAGAAGTTGAGGATAGAAATGGAGAATTAACTTTGAAGTTCAAGGGACTAACAGAAATAGTCTTATTATTAACATTAGAGCAAGATGATGCATTTAGAAGAAAGTATCCTAACTTGGTTGCTAAAAACGAGTTATTTATGTTAGAAAGGTAAGTTTATTTCACATCCTTCTCATGTTCAAATAAGCCCTTAACTCATTTGTAAACTTCTTAGCCTCTTCATTGAGCTCAGAGCTGCATTTCTCAAGCTCAGAACCAGTGAACTTGTCATAGACTTCCCTCAGGAATTTAAACAGAGGGC
Source organism: Candidatus Woesearchaeota archaeon (assembly GCA_964365475.1). Classification (GTDB taxonomy): domain Archaea; phylum Nanobdellota; class Nanobdellia; order SCGC-AAA011-G17; family DATDVL01; genus CAYIQA01. Next base: position 5,643 of record CAYIQA010000003.1, read on the forward strand.
TCATAATCCACTTCTCCTCGTAATCCTTGAGAAGATATCCGTTGATCTTGAGCTTCATCCTGCACTCGCATGTGCTTTTCTTCTTGGCCTTGACCTCGCGCACGTCCTCCATTACTATGTCAGTCTCAACCACATACTTTATGTAGTCATTGTATTTTTTCTCAGCATACCATTTGATGTGAACATCTTTGCTTCCCTTTGACCTCTGGATTTCCCTGTACTCCACCTCGCCAAAGTCATATTTGTACTTTGAAAACCACCCCTTGGCAAACCTGTAGAACTCATCAAGGCAGAAAACGCCCTCAAATCCTATTGAAAGATTCTTGCAGACATAGTCCCTTTCCATGAAAATTCAGGGCACTATTGCCCTTATAAATATTATGTTAGCTGCTCCAGCGTCTCCTTTATTTTGTCCTGCAGCTCCTCAAACTCCTCGTAAAGCTTTGTTTCCATCTCGCTTTCAAGCTTCTTCTTCCACAAGTATCTCTCAGCAGCCCTTCTCAGGAAATTCCCGAATTTGGTGGGGGGAAAAGTCTTGTTGTAGTTCTTCACAAGAACGCAGTCAATCTTCATCTCCATGCTTGCCTTGAATCTTTTAAATCTCTGGTTCTGCCTTTCAACAAGGACTTCAATTGCCTTCCACATCCACATCTCAATCTTAATCTCAAACCTTACATAATAATCAACATTTTTCTTTGCCCTCCATTTGATATTGTACTCGCCACCGTCAGGGGCAAACTTCCTTGTCATGTCATATTCTGTAGGCTCGTACTTGTTCTGGTCAAACCACCCCTTTATGGCATTATACAGCGTGTCAAGGTCAAAAATTCCGTCTTTTCTTATGACAGTGCTCATCACCCCAACAGTCTCGCTTTTGGATTTATCAGGCATTTTTAAACCGCGGCTTAGCAAGATTATAAACATTTCTATTAACCTGAAATCCCCAAAATTTTTAAGCTCCCAGTTCCTGCTATTTCCTATGAAAAAGAAGCTTGCTGAGGAGATCCAGCTTTTTTTGCTGAAGAAGAATTACCTGGTCAAGGCTCTGCACTACTGCTTTGATATACTTGCAAGAAAAGGAACACAGGTTCTGCTTGTAAAAGTTCTTCATGACATTAATGCAATGAACGAGCAGGCTGCCCTTGAAATGGAGAAAATAGCCTCTTTTTTCAGTGCATCCCCCATGATTATAGCAGACAAGTCCAGCAGCTGGCTTCTCGACAATGTTGTTTACTCAAGCTTCGGGATAAATGTCCTCAATTTCAGCACTTTCAAAAACTGCATAGACAACAAGTTTCCGTTTGTCAAGGCAAGCAAGTCAGGCCTTGTTGTGTCTGTAAATTCTTCCAGTCTTAAATCTCTGATGGAAAAGGAGAATGTTTCTCCTGGGGCGTTATCAAAGAAAGTTGGTGTTTCAAACAGAGCAATTTTAAAATATGAAAAGGGCTCTCCAATATCCATCCAGAAAGCCCGCAGGCTCTACAGCATTTTTGGAAAGGAGGTTTTTAATCCCATAAATATATTCAGCCCTTATGAAAAGCCAGAGATAGAAGCAAAGCTTTATGCAACGAAGAAATTTGGCCAGCTTGGATTTAATGCTTCAGATGTTCATAAAGCCCCTTTTGATGTCATAGCTAAAAAAGAAAAAGAGCTTGTTCTGACAAAAGTCGGCGACAAGCTTGACAAAAACCTCGATGTTGTTTCCAAGCTTCTTGAGGCTGATGACCTGATTATTTTCAGCAAGAAAAAGCCGAAGAAAATTCCTGCGCTGACAAAGGAAGAATTCTTGGAGTTCAAGAAAGCAAAGGAGCTGATAAAATTCCTTAAGGAGTTTGATTAACGTCCAAGCAGGATTTGTACTAATTCTTTTAGTGTTCTTCTTTCATGGGGTTTTTTCGATGCAGGAATAACTGCTTTGGGTTGTTCTTTTGGTTTTCTGTCTTCAATAGCCTTCTCCAAAGTCACGAAATATTTGAAATAAACTGCGGTTACAGATGCACCCTCCCTAAAGCGTTTTAAAAATTTATCTTTTATTTGGGAGTCTTCACTGACAACAAACACACCATCACTAATGTGTCCATATATCAGGAGGTCATTGCCCGGATCCAATTCTCTTAACTTCTCAAAATCTCTTGCTATTCCGACCATGTAGTCCAAAGGCATTTTTCCCTCAGTTTATTATCCAATAAGAAAGAAATAACTGGTTAATATTCTTTTTGTCTGATTTTCCGTAAAATTTATGTTTTGTTTGCAAAAATTGTATTTATTCAAAGCCTTTAAAAACAAAAACAAAAGCTTTATATACTACCCGTTGTAAACAAAATTCAGGGGGCATAATAAATGGCACAGTCGCAGCAGATTTACATTCTACCTGAAGGTTACACAAGAACTCTGGGAAGAGACGCCCAGCGCAACAATATCATGGCAGCCAAGCTTGTAGCTGAAACTGTCAGGACTACACTGGGCCCAAAGGGCATGGACAAGATGATTGTTGATAGCATGGGGGATATTACAATCACAAACGATGGCGTTACAATCCTTGAAGAGATGCAGATTGAGCACCCGGCAGCGAAGATGCTTGTCGAGGTCGCAAAAACCCAGGAAAATGAGGTAGGAGACGGCACAACAACAGCGGTTGTTTTTGCAGGAGAGCTTCTAAAAAATGCTGAAAGGCTTCTGGAGCAGGAAATTCACCCGACTGTTATTGCTAAGGGCTACAGAATAGCTGCAGACAAGGCAATTAAAATACTCAATGAGGTGGCAGAGTCAATCTCAATAAAGGATGATGAAACTTTAAGGAAAATAGCTGTGACAGCAATGACTGGCAAGTCAGCAGAGTCATCCAAGGAAGTTCTGGCCAGCTTGGCTGTAAAGGCTGTAAGGCAGGTTATGGACAGTGATAATCTAATTGACATTGAAAATATTAAGCTTGAGAAAAAGGTTGGTGATGGTGTTGAAGATTCTGAAATAATAAATGGAATTGTTCTCGACAAGGAAAAAGTCCATTCAGCAATGCCGCGCACTGTTAAGAACGCAAAAATAGCCTTAGTAGATTCTGCCCTCGAAATAAAGTCTGCTGAGATTGACACAAAAATCCAGATAAGCTCCCCAGACCAGATAGAGGCTTTTATGGAGCAGGAAGAGAAAATGCTCAAGAAGATGGCAGACAAGGTTATTGCATCAAAGGCAAATGTTGTCTTCTGCCAGAAGGGCATTGATGATGTTATCCAGCATTATTTGGCAAAGCATGGGGTTTATGCTGCGCGCAGGATTAAAAAGTCTGACATGGAGAAGCTTGCAAGGGCAACAGGCGCAGTTATTGTCAGCAGTTTAGATGATCTAAATGAGAAAGACCTGGGATTTGCAGGTGTAGTGGAAGAGGTTAAGGTTAAAGACGAGGACATGACTTATGTCAGGGAATGCAAAAATCCTAAGGCAGTCACAATCTTAATCAGGGGCGGAACAGAGCATGTTATTGATGAGGTTGAAAGGGCCTTGAAGGATGCAATTGGCGACTTAATAGCTGCCTTGAAGACTGGCAAGGTTGTTGCAGGCGCTGGAAGTATTGAAACAGAGCTTGCTTTGCAGATTAGGAAGTTTGCCAACTCGCTTTCAGGAAGGGAGCAGTTTGCAGTGCTTGCATTTGCAGATTCAATGGAAATTATTCCAAGAACTCTTGCAGAGAATGCTGGCTTGGATCCTATAGACATGCTTACAGAGATTAAGTCTGCGCATGAAAATGGAAGCAAGTGGGCAGGGATTGATGTATTTTCAGGGAAAGTTGTTGACGCGTGGAAAGCAGGTGTTATTGAGCCTCTAAAGATTAAGACCCAGGCTGTGAAGTCAGCCTCAGAGGTCGCGGAGATGATTTTAAGGATTGATGATGTTATAGCAGGAAGCACTTCAAAAGACTCTGGCATGCCAAGGGGCGGAATGCCTTCAGGAATGGAAGGGATGGATTAAATTTTTCACCATCATCTCGAGATTAACAAACTATTTATACATGGTTTCACACACACCCGTTTATGGAATTCTCAAGAATAAAAGATGAAAGACTGCCAGATTACTTAAGGAAAAAGCACGAATTTGCTCTTAAGTACAAAAATAAAATTATTGGGTATGTTTCATTCTTCATAAATAATGACGAGTTAATAATAGACAACATGTCTGTTAAGTCGCCAAACAGGAATTATGAGGAGGCAATCCTGATTAATCTAATGCACCTTGGTCTTAAAAGGGGTCTTGACAAAATAACTTTGCTGAAAGAAATTCCGGCACTGGCAAATTTCAAGGTTAAAAGATCATCCCTGCCAGCCTTCACAATATTTATTCCAAAGGAAAAGCAGAAGGATATTAAATACATTTTAGAGGAGCTCGAGGCAAAGGAAAAGCTTTCAGAAGTGCTTGAAGACCTTCCGTTGAAATAAAAACCTTTTTATACTATTTTAAGCTTGTCTTTGCATGAAAAGAGAGGTGTTTTTATGGTAGAAAAAGAGCTTTTGGATGCCCTGATACAAAACAATTTAGAACTTCAAAAGAAGTCAACTGAGATGATTGATGCTGTTTCTAAGCTCACTAAGAGGATAAGCAGGCTTCTTGATATCTTTGAGAGTGCTGCAAAGAATATTGAGAAAGGCGAGGTTGAAGAACCATTAGCAAGAAAGCTTGAAGCTCTGCTTGAGCAGAACAAGACAATCGCCAGGGGTTTGCTTTTGCTTGAGCGCTATGTAAGGGACAAGACCTCAACAGGCTTCCAGCCGAGCTTCCCCCCAAAAATCCTTCCAAAAACAGAGTTTTGAAAATGGAAGAGGTTTTCTTCTTGCTTGATGAAATCCAGGAAAAGAACACGCAAGAGCTTAATGAAATCCTGAAATTACTGAAGCATCCATCACTGCAGAAGGAAACCTACGTTCTTCGCCAGTTCACAAAATCATTGCTGCAGTCTTCCTCAATGAGAAAGCCAATTGAGTTTGTTGAGCCTAAAAAGGAAGTAAAGCAGTTTGTTTTTGCAAGGCCATCTGTGCCTATGCAGCAGTCTGCTATGCATTACCAGCCTTCAATTCCCAGGGCTCCTGTTCAGCAGTTTTTGCCAGCCCCTATTCCTCAGCAAGCCATTCAGCAGCCTTCTGAAATACCACCGCCAGTTCCAAAGCCGGAAATCCATGAAGAAAAGGAGCCTCTTGATGAGAATTACGATTTAATAACCGATATTGAAACAGACAAGCCGCTGGCTTCTGTTAATGTTAAGTATGACTACAAACTCAAGGAGCCAGAGCTTTACGAGCCAGACAAGTTGATTCTTGGCAAACTTAAGGAAGTTATTGGGGATGATGCAAAGAAAGTTCAGGATAGAGATGAACTGCAAAGTCTAGTAAAAAAACATGCAGACAAGCTCAAAATACCATTTGCTCCGGAGCTTTATACAAAAATGAAGTATTACCTTACAAGGGATGTTGTTAATCTTGGAAAGCTAGAGCCACTGCTCCGCGACCTTAATGTTGACAAAATTAAGTGTCATGGCTACCAGGAACCTATCAAGGTTGCCTACAAAAACAAGGAAATGATCACTGATGTCAGGTTTGAGTCAGAAAAAGAGCTTCACGATTACTTGGTTTTTATTCTTGGAAAAACAAACCCCAATTACGACAAGAAAGAGAAAATGTTTGATTATACTTTCTTAAACTTGAGATTCCACATTGAGCTCGGAAGTGAGATGACTTCTTCTAAGGTCACGATTACGAAGCAGAGAGAGTCTTGAAGAAAACATTATAATTTATTTCCACCCGGCTTCAAGCTGGTCAATTCTCCACCCAGACTTAATATCTATCTTATCAATATTGTCAGCCCCCCTTCCATGAAGATATTCAAGAATACCAACCCAGCCGATCATCACAGCATTGTCGGCTGCGTACTTTAGTGGAACAGCATAAGCCTTAGCACCCCTTTCCTTGCACATTACAGCAAGCATCTCGCTAAATCTTTTGTTGGCAGCAACCCCCCCAATCAGCAAGACTTCTTTCTTGTCGCAAAATGCCAAAGCCCTTTCAGTAACCTCGAGAAGCATTGCAAAGCATGTTTCCTGCAGGCTATAGCATAAGTCCTCAACCTTAGCACCGTTCTTCAGAAGGCCAGTTGCTTTTGTTAGTATTCCAGAAAAGCTCACATCCATTCCTTTCACACTATAAGGCAGCTCAACCCATTTTCCATTCTTAGCCAGTTCCTCAATCTTAGGCCCAGCAGGAAATCCCAGCCCAGCTTCCCTCCCAAATTTGTCAAGGCAGTTTCCAATAGCAGTGTCCAAAGTCTCTCCAATGACATAAAATTTATTTCCTTCTCTGTTAATTATCTGGGTATTAGCACCAGAAACAAAAAGGTAAACAGGATCTTTTGCCCCTGTTAGTAGCCTTCCAATTTCCAAATGCCCAACAATATGATTAACTCCAACCAAAGGCTTGTTGAAATCTTTTGCAAGCTTCTTCACATATCTCATTCCTACATGCAGGCTTGGCGGAAGCCCAGGTCCTTGTGACACAGCAATCAAATCAATTTTGTCCATTCCAATCTTGGCTTGCTGCAACGCTTCTTTAAGAACATCTTCCTTAACGTTCTCGTGGTGGTTAGCGACTTCGTTTGGTATTAATCCGCCCTTCTCTGTTGTTACTTGCCTTCTTGCATCTGCTAAAATAGTCCCTTTGCTGTTAATTATTCCTATCCCAAAAGTATGCGCAGTGCACTCAATTGCCAGGCATGTTGTATGTTGTTTCATAGTCTAAAACTCCTCTTTGTTTATTTATAAACATTAAGAATCAGTCTGCAGATATCATCAAAAGACTTTTTGGTGTAACTCTTTTTGTATTCTTTCATAGCCTCAATAAGTCTATTTATATCAACCCTTACACCAAGCTTCACCAAGAACTGGCAGAACTGCGTTACATTCTTTGGCTTGCTGTCAAACCTGCACCTCTCAAAGTCTATTAAAATTGGTTTGTTTTTTCTGACTATTATGTGTTTTACAGGATTATGCATCTCATACTTGTTAATTTTCAGTTTGTCAAGTTTATAGCACTGCTTTAAAACATCAAGCGCAATCTTCTTGTCATTCTTTTCATAAAAGTAATCAACAAAATTCTTTCCTTTTACATACTCCATAATCAATTTCTCGCCATCAAAGGAAATCAGCTTCGGCCCGACATTGTGTTTGTTCAGTTTTCTAAGCCACCTGGCTTCCTTCTCCAGGGTGTTTAATGCAAAACTTCCCGGCCTCCTGACTTTTATAGCGACATCCCTGCCGTTAATTTTCGAGAGATAAATAATCCCCCGTTTCCCCCTTGTCAGATATTTCATAAAACTACTCGAGAATTATTTTGGCTGCCTTTACCTCGTCAAACATCCTCATGTATTTCTGCGCATCCTTCATCTTCTTCATCATCCTGTATTTCTCGCTTAACCTGCTGAAGAAATTAAGAAGCTTCTCACCAACGCCTTCCTCGTCCTTGAAGTCAATAACCTGGTATCCTGAAAGAATGTCATCCTCATAAGTCACAATGTTGTCCTTTTTCTTGACGTCATTTATTATTGAGTTTACAAAGCCAACAGCATTTGTGAAATGGAATTCCTTATCAAGCGACACAGGCATCTCATTTTTCATGAAGGTTATCCTGACTTTTGCATTGCCTTTCCTGGGATCAAACTCAGTAACATCGATACTCTTAACCTGGTAGGATATCTTCTCATCCATATACAAAATAAGTTCAATTAAGCTTAAAAATCTTTCTAAGCCCCTGCAAAGCTTTATAAATCTGCTTCAATAATCACTTATGTGGCGGAATACCCACATTCTGCTGAGCAACATGGATAAAATGTGTGACATATGCAAAAGGAATTATGGTTCTCATAAATGTGACAAGTGCGGAAAATTTGTCTGCGAGTTTGACTTTAATGTTCTTGCAAAGGCCTGCATTGCCTGCGTCCCAAGGGCTTCTTCATTGAAAAGGACATATCCACTGCCACAGGGTAATTAAAAATGGAAGCGTATGGACTAACTGGCACAGTTTTCTTATGGTCAGCCTCTGGTACAGGTTATGTTAAAAGGGAGAAGGGTTCGGTTTTTTATGAATCCCATAAGAAGAAAACATTCCTGTTATATGATCTTGCCACCAAAAGAAGAGAAGAATTAGTCTGCAAAGTGTTTGTTGTAGAAAAAAAGATAGAAAGAGATCTGGTTGATCTAGCGATATGCCCAGATGTTGAGGTTGCAAGGCTTGAAAGAATGGGCGTTCTGAAACGAATTGAGCATAATTTCCCTAATGTTGACAAACTGGTTGATATAGCACAAGGTAGGAAAAAATGAGATACTACCAGCTTGAGAGTGATGTTGTAATCTGCGGAAGAGAAGGATTCAGGACAATACCTGCAGGATCTTTTTATGTAGTCTCTGACCGTTCTTCATTTTCTGTTCTTATTGAAGGTGACAATGCATGTGTAGACAGACTGGGGGCAATAAAAGCCTGCCAGCCAGATCTTAAGCAGATTAAAGATCCGGTTGATATGAATAATATTCTAAGTATAATAAAGAAGAGCATAAGCTGGAAGAAGAGTCTTGCAGATATGCTTATTTAGAGGTCTTAATCTCAATCACATCCAGATTGTTTAGCTTGTGTTCTTTTCCTAGCGCAATCTTTTTTCTTGCATCCATTGCCTTCACAAAATTATTTCCTATGTCTTGGTGTATCTTGTATGCAAAGTCCAGTGCAGTGCTTCCGCCAGGCAGCAAGAAGCAGTCAGGCAGGACATTTCCGTCCTTGTCCTCAAGCTTGTTAACGCCGCCAGGAAATATTGCTATGTATCCAAGCAACGAGAAAACAGCCTCGTCCAAGACCTGCTGCACTCCTGTTGATTTGTATTTCTTGAGAACTCTTTCTCTTATGAATTCAAGCGCCTTTTTCTGGTCTTCGCTGGCGCCTCTTTTTATATCAAAGTCGTTGTTTCCTGGAATGTAGCTAATCAGGCCGGCCTTTGAAGCCTCTCTCAGTGCAAGCTCAGAGTCTGCGCTGCACGCAATAATCTTGTAGCCAGGAAATTTCTTTCTCAGTCTTTCAAGATTTTCATCCCCGCCCTTGTCTATTTTGTTAGCAGCTATTGTCATCGGCTTGCTTGCTCTCCTCAATTCAGAGCAGAATTTCCTCAAATCCCCTTCTTTCCACATGTCTGGCTTTTCTTTGTCCAGGTTTAGCTTGCTAACTGCCTTTGTTATATGGCTTTCCTTTATTTTCAACCCGGAAAACTGCCTTGCTATTTCCTTCTCGAGGTCTTTTTTCTCAACCGCAATCTTTTTTGCAAATTTATTCCAGGCCTTTGTTAAGATTCCATAGAACCAATGGTCTATTTCAGTTTCAAGAAACTCAATATCATTTAAAGGATCATAGCTTCCGACAGGAACTGGCTCTCCATCCTGGTTTGTGCTTCCTGCTATATCTATAACATGTATCAGGGCATCTGCCTGGCTCAAATCATTAAGAAACTCATAACCCAGGCCCCTTCCCTCATGCGCCCCAACAGCCAGTCCTGGCACGTCCATCAAATTTATCGGAACAAATCTCTGGCCATCAACGCAATATCCGAATCTAGGGTTGCATTTCACTTTGAAGTCCTTCTCTGGGCATCTTACTCTTACATAGGCAACCCCAGTGTTTGGTTTTATTGTAACAAAAGGCCTGTTTCCTATAGCTACGTCTGCCAAGGTTGCTGCTTTGAAAAACGTTGACTTCCCAGTGTTAGGTTTTGCAACAATTCCTATTAGCATTTTTCTTCAATTTTTCTCTTTCATCGCAATATTTAAATATGCTCCTCTTGCCTTTTCATCTAACGGGCCCGTAGCTTAGCCTGGCTAGAGCACCGAAACTGAGAAAGTTGTGCAAGTCTTATATGACAAGTCAGGCAAAATGTTTAAGACAGCCGGGGGTCGGAGGTTCAAATCCTCCCGGGCCCATTTTTCCTAGAGAATCATCTTAAGTCAATATTATAGTTTTTTCTGCGATTGAATCCGCCCCTATGGTCGCTTCTTTTTCCAGATTTCCATTTTGGATTGAACCTGTCTCTATTTTTTCTTGCATTAAACGGAGTTTTCAGCAGCGGGAAATTTTTAGGGACTATTTCCTTTATCCTTCCCTTGAAATAATCCTTTATTCCATAATAAATATTAGTGTCATGGTCAGTAATAAAAGCGATTGCATCTCCAACATTTCCTGCTCTTGCAGTCCTTCCAACCCTGTGCAGAAAGCTGTCAAGATCTTCAGGCATGTCATAATTGTAGACGTGGGAGACATTCTCAATATGCAGGCCCCTTCCTGCAACGTCTGTGGCAACCAAAACATCAATTTTTCCGTCCTTGAAGTCTCTCAGCGTTCTTTCCCTCTGGTTTTGTGTCATGTCTCCGGAAAGACTTCTTGCGGAAATGCCTTCTTTCTCTAGGGCCCTTGCTATGACTTTTGTTGATCTTTTCGTCCTGCAGAAGACAATTGACAATTTTCTTTCCTTCTCCTTCAGCAGATGGGCAAGCAGGGCAAATTTCCTTCTGTTCTCGATAAGGTAGGCATACTGCGTAAGGTTGATTTTTTTCTGCACAGGATCAAGCCTGAAATTTTTCGGGTGTTTCATATATTTGTATGCAATACCGCCTACTTTTTCATCCAGTGTTGCTGCAAAAAGAAGGGTCTGCCTGTTTTTCGGGAGTTTTGAGAGGATTCTGTCAATATCCCTTACAAAGCCCATATCCAGCATCCTGTCAGCTTCATCCAGTACAACATATCTTATGCAGTCAAAGGGGAAATGCCCCCTCCAGAACAGGTCAAGTATTCTTCCAGGAGTGCCGACAACAATGTCTGTATTCCTTAGCTGGGATATTTGTTTCTCAAGCGATACTCCGCCGTAGACTGTGAGTATGTTCAGCCCCTTAAACCCCCCAAATTTGTTAAACTCCCCTGCTATCTGTATTGCCAGCTCTCTTGTGGGAGCAAGAACAAGGCAGTTTACCTTGCCGGTGTGCTGGATATTGTTGATTAATGGCAGCGCAAAGCCCAGTGTCTTGCCGCTTCCGGTCTCAGACTGCGCCACTATATCATGCCCTGCCAGTATCTCGTTGATAACCATATTCTGGATCTTTGTGGGGATAGTAATGTTATGCTTTCCCAGCTCATCAAGCAGTTCCTTTTTTAATCCTGTTTGGCTGAAGCCCATAAAATAATTGGCCAATTGCCCTTTTTAAGAGTTTGTAATTCTATTTTTCTGAGAGAGGTTTATAATTAATTCTGCAAAAAGTATTTAAACAAACAGCCTGTAATTAATATAAAAGAGGTGCAATCTTGAAGAATAGACTACTGACTTATGTCTACGGGATAATAATTGTGGCTATTCCTGTAGCGTTTGTGATTGCGGTTCTCACATTGTGCAACAGTTATTCGTGCATTTCCTTTGGGAAAGAGTCAATCTCATTCTTCAGCAAGTTTTCAGAATATCTGCCCAAGGCATTCTTGATACTTGTCTGGTTTATAGGGGTGAGGATTTTCATATATCTGTTTGTCAGGATATTCCTAAGGAGGTATGTCTTCGAATACAAGACAGACTCGCAGTATATAGTTGCGTCAAAACTGTCAAAGCTCATTGCTTATACAATCTTTGTGGTAATATCATTATCAATAATCTTCAAGAATGTCGGCGCAATAATCACCTCGCTTGGTCTTATAGGCTTTGGGATAACATTTGCAATGCAAAAGCCGCTGCTTAATCTTGTTGGATGGATAAGCCTGATTGTTAACAAGCCTTTCCTGATAGGCGACAGAATCAGCATCGGCCAAGTCAAGGGCGATGTCATAGACATCAACCTGATGAACACTGTTCTTGAAGGCCTTCTTGAAAATTCTGATACAAGGTCTGGAAAGCTGGTAACCTTTCCAAATGAATGGATACTGACTATGGACATAACAAACTACACAAGGTCATCAAACTACTTAATCAACGAGCTTAGAATAGGAATCACATATGAGAGCGACTACAGAAAAGCAATTTCCCTTCTTGAAAAGATTATAAAAGATAACACCAAGAAGATTGTTGCCTTAATGAAGAAAAGAATAACAAGAAAAGAGAGCGAGATAGACGAGACAATAAAGCACCTCACAAAGAGATTCTTGGCAATAAAACAGAAGGAAGAGGAGCAGAAAATCCAGAAGAAGATCGAGGAGCTCAAGCAGGAGAAGCTCGGCTTAAGCGCGAGCGCAGAGGAGCTTCCGGAGGAGTTTGTTCCAAAAATAAGAATAGATTTGGCGCAGTCAAGCATTGACCTGATTGCATTCTTTGTTGCCCCTTATGACCGCATCAAAAAGACAAAAACAGAAATATTCCTGGCTTTTCTGGATGCCATAAAGAGCGAGGATGACATAGAGGTTGCTTACCCGCACATGCAGATCATGAGCAAGAAAGATGAAGGCGGCCCTTTTGAAGGCAAAAAACAGTAGCTTTAAAAAACCCAGAAGGATGATTCTGCATTGAGCTCCTGTCGTCTAGTCCGGTCAAGGACCCGGCCCTTTCGATTCAAGCTTTGGAAAAGCTTGGGCAAAGAAGTAAGGCCGTAACGCGAGTTCAAATCTCGCCGGGAGCATTATCTCACAAATTCAACGCCGGGCAGATCCTTAAACTGTATGTCACCCGTAAGAAATTTTAAATTGTTGAGTATGGCAGTCATGTAACCTAAACAATCAATGAAAGAAAGATTTCTGCTTCTGAATAAAGCCCTGAATTCGCACGCTCTCTTTATTATTTCGTCATCTGTCTCAACTGCAGATTTTCTAAATTCATTGTAGCAAGCTTCAGCAGTCTGCTTGCTGAATCTGGAGAGCAACCCATAATAAAGCTCCATTAAGTTCATTTTGGTGGTTACAACTGCTATGTCTTTAGTATAGGGGCCGTAGTCCCTATTGCCTTCAACAATCTCAAATAAGGCATAAGTATCAAAAAAGAGGGCTTTTTTCACATGGATCCCTTCCTGACCATGTCTTTGAATTCTTGCCCAGACATCTTCCTTTTTAAAGATCCAAATAAGTGCCTTATGTTTGCGGGCTTCATTATATTAATCAACAGCTTCTCATTTAGCTTAATATTCTCCTTTTTGACTACCTCTTTTGGTATTACCAGCCCTACCGAGTGTCCCCATTTCCTTGAAATTGCTTCAATAGCCATTTTAACCTCCAAATTAAGTTATACATCTATATAACTAATTTATAAACTTTTCTATGAGAAACCCGCAAAATTCCCGCAATCTCCAGCAAACTTTCCGAATTTTTTCCAGCAATCGTTATAAAAGATTTGATCTTGCTTGCGTACATGAAAAAGCTGATTTTGGTAATTCTGCTGGTAATCTTATTGGTGATCTCTGGATGCATATCAAGGGAGATTGTGGACGAGACAGGAGAGATAAACATTTTGTTCTGCCCTCGCGAGAACTGCATGGAGTTTGTCAAGCAGAAAATATCTGAGTCGAACGAGGTCAGGTGCGCAGTCTATAATCTCAGGTCAGAAGGCCTGGCCAGCATCCTGAAAAGCAGGGATTATTCCATTGTTGTTGACAAGCTGAACAGCTTCCCGCTCAAGGGGATGGAATATGCCACAAACAGGAACTTCAAAAACTTGATGCACAATAAGTTCTGCATCATGGACAATAAGGCAGTTATCACAGGCAGCTTCAACTTCATTGAAAACAATCAAAACTATGACAATCTTGTTTACATAGAATCAAAGGCCTTGGCATCAAATTATCTCGATGAGTTTGATGAATTATCGGAAA
>CAYIQA010000004.1:0-4201 GCA_964365475.1 Candidatus Woesearchaeota archaeon
AGGTCTGGAAGGCTTGCGGGCTTGACATGGATGGCGTTGAGTTTTTGTTGACCAGCGATCATGTTAGCAATCCTGAGTACTGGAAGATTGTAATGAATGTTGCCAGAAATTCCACTGTTAACAGGATAGTGAGGTGCGGCCAGATTATGGGGAGAAAGGAGTCAGAAATGCAGCAGGCATCTCAAATATTGTATCCATGCATGCAGTGCGCTGATATATTCTATCTGGAGGCTGATGTCTGCCAGCTTGGGATGGATCAGAGAAAAGTTAATGTGCTGGCCAGAGAAATAGGGCCTAAACTTGGATTCTGGAAGCCAGTTGTTGTCAGCCATCACATGCTTATGGGACTTGGAAAGCCTGTGAGCAATGAGAAAGATTCAGCTGAGAGGGCAATAGACCTGAAGATGAGCAAATCAAGGCCAGAAACTGCGGTTTTCATGACAGACACAAAAGAGCAGGTTGAGAGAAAAATAAGTAATGCCTACTGTCCTGCCAGCCAGGTGGGTGAAAACCCACTTATGGAATATATGCAATACCTAATTTTCGAAAAGTTCAGCAAGGTAAAGATAGAAAGAGACAAAAAATTTGGCGGCGATGTTGAATTCTCTAATTATAATGGCCTTGTCAAGTCTTATTCTGATGGGGAGGTACATCCTCTGGATCTGAAGAAGGCAGTGGCTTTTTATGTAAACAAGATGCTGGATCCTGTCAGAAAACATTTTGATACAAATAAAAAGGCAAGGGATCTTCTTAACCAGGTTAGGAGCTTTGAAATAACTAGATGAGACTTTTTATTGCTATTGATGCAGAATCTGGGGAAGTTAACAAGATAAAAAAAGAATTTGATTTGCCAGGGCTTAAGTTAACAAACAATAATCATGTGACTTTAAAATTTCTTGGGGAAGTTGATGAGAAAACTCTTGAGGAAGTTAAGATAAGACTCAAAAAAATAAAATTCAAGCAGTTTAACATAAGAATATCTGGTGCCGGGTGCTTTCCAAACGAAAATTATGTGAAAGTGGTGTGGGTTGGAATAGAAAGTGATGATTTAGCAGCGCTTCAAAAAGATATTCACAAGTCTCTGGCTGATATTTTTCCAGATGAAAGGGAGTTTGTTCCTCACCTAACTCTGGCGAGGGTAAAATTTGTTAAGGATGAAATTTTGCTCAAAGAAAAGCTTAAAACCAAATTTAGCGAGGAAACTGTCAGAATTAATAATTTCAAGCTTATAAAAAGCGAACTGCAGAAGAATGGCCCGGTTTATACTGTTTTGGAAACTTATAATGCAGAATAAAAATGCTTATTAATGATTGATGACACATTTTATTTTTAATGGAAGGCGTTTCTGAGAGGGTTGCTGATCTTTTTTATGAGTCTTTGGAAGCAATAAAGTCAAGACTTAGGGATGGGGACTTAAAGGTGGTTATTTTGGAGGGCGCTCACTCTCTTGAGTGCGCATTTTTTACTGGCGAATTAGAGCGGGATGTTGAAGTCACATATTTGAATGTTCCTGAAACTTCTGTTGACGGCGGAAGAGTTGGTTCTTTTATACGATGGGAAGCAGGTAATTTGCATCCAATGAATGGAAAACCAGCCCTTCTTTTTGTTAATTCAAGAGGCCAGATAGATGGGCTACCAGATGATGTAAGAGGCTATACCTATTCTATACGTGTCAGTGCCTTTCGCAGACAAGCAGATCACGGGTCTAGTCAGTTTTATAAGTAGTTTCAATAATTTTCTTTATCTCTTCAGCCCTTTTCTTCCCTATCTTGTCGACCTTCATTAAATTATCTTTGGAGGCACTGAATATTTTCTCAACGGTTTTGAATTTCTTGAGAAGCTCTTTTGCTATTGAAGGCCCTATGTTTGGAAGTGACTGGATGATGTATTCTTGCTGCTCGCGCAGGGTTAATGGCTTTCTTTTCTGAAGCAGGCTTATGGGGGACCTTGGTTTTTCCAGCCTGTTTGCCAGGATTGTGATGAATGCTGCAGTATCCCTGTGGTTTTTTGTGCTTATTATCGGCACCTGAAAGTCGACTGCTATTGTTGCCAGCATGCCGCGAATTGAATTTGGATGGAAATTTCTTATACTGTAGATATTGTCCGCCCCCTCAAGGATTAACAGCGGCATTGAGAAATGGTTTTTTATTTCTATTAACTGGTTTAGTATCCTTTTGTCTATAATTGAGTTTAGGAAATCGTTTAGTACTTTTCTTTCTATTCCTATGTTAAGGATTTTCCCATTGATGTCCCTTGTTTGGACCACGTAGTCTGCTGCAAGCAGCTGCTTTACCTCGACATGAATTCCGTTCTTGACAAGCTCTTTTATAACACCAGAGCTTCTTTCCCTTTGGTCTGCGATTACTGTTACCATTTTAGTTTAGCCTTGCCTGCACTTCTTCCCTGTTTTTTATTTTGTCTAAGATATTTTTCATCTTTTTCTCCTTTCTTAAGGAACTCCAGTAGTAAGCTTCATCTATTGTCTTCTTTGCCATCAGGAAGATTATCTTTCCTGGTTTTGTCCTGCCAGTTCTTCCCACCCTCTGGACTTTTCTCAGCTCGCTTGGAATCGGCTCATAGAATACTACTGCGTCAACCTCTGGTATGTCCAGACCCTCTTCACCTATAGAGGATGCTGTCAAGACATTAAACTCGTTATTTTTGAACCCCTGCAAGATTTCTATCTGCTCTTTTTGTTTTAATCCCTTGTCGCCTTCTTTGTCAGCCTGGCCAACAAAGCGGACTGCCTTTATGTTGTTATCATTAAGATTTTTTGTGATTTCCGAGACTATGTCCCTGTAATTTGCAAAGATGATTATTCTTGACGTTTCTTTGTTTTGAATCTCCCTCTTTATTATCCAGACAATTTTTTCCATTTTCGGGTGCTGAAGATTGTTTTCAGCATACTCTTTTGTCAGATTAACAACCCTTGCCACAGACTTATCATTTATTATTGCCCTTGCTGCCTTTGTGTCTTCTTTGGACAGCTTTTCGAGATAATTATCTAGCGCCCTTATTGACTGGGTCTCAATAAGGGTTATTGCATGATCCAATTTTATTATCTGGGCGACCAGAGACAGGCCGTAGAAGGCCATCTTGTTCCCGTACCTGAGCTGGCTTCTGAACTGCTGCTGAAGGTTTAGCAGGTCCCTTTTGTTTATTACTGCGGCTGGTTTTGAATAACCCAGGCCTTTCAGCTTTGAAAGGAGATTTCTGTGGACTTTTTTTAATTCTGATGATAATTCAATAAACCTGCTTGGGAGCTCAACAGCAACCAGCTCAAAGTTTTTTTCCTGGACATAAGGCCCTATATCCTCATCTGTTTCTGTCCTGATTTCTATTGCCTCTATTGCCAGATTTTTGTATATCTCCTCTATCCTCTCTTTTGAGCTTCCCGGCGATGCTGTCAGGGCGAGTATTCTCTGGTTTTTTGCATGCTTTAAGTATTCTTGAATTATGAATGTGTTTGAATATTTCTGCCTTGAACGGTGGCACTCATCCAGGCATATCATTGAAACATCTGCAAGGTTTATCCTCGAGCTTTCCAGATCGGATTGTATTGTCTGCGGCGTTGCTACTATGATTATTGAGCTCTGCCAGATTTCGCTTCTTTTTTCAGGGGATACTGCACCAGTAAGCAGCGTGATTTTGCCTGGGATGGTTGAATGCTGTTTGAATGTTTGAACATGCTGGCTGCAAAGGGGCTTTGTTGGCGCTGTTATGAGCACTTTTGATTCCGGGTATTTTTTCAGCCTGTCAGAGGCCAGCATTAATGCTATTGAAGTCTTGCCAGTGCCTGTCGGAAGCACAACTAATGTGTTCTTTTCTCTGCATGTTTTCACTATGTTTTCCTGGTAAAGCCTTGGCTTGAAGTTTATGAGCTCCATGTTAGCAAACCTTAAAAATAATGTAGTAGGGTTTAAGTGGATGTTGCTAGTTAAACTTTTTGGATTTTTAGACTTTGTGTCTGCCTTGCACCTGATATTATTAAAGTGGGGGCTTTTGAACGGGGAGATAGCGTGGATAGTAACTGCATTTTTGCTTCTCAAGAGCCTTATTTTCATTGGCGATGTTGTCAGTGTAATGGACTTCTTCGCTGTAATATGCCTGGTCCTTGCTCTTATAGGTTTCTATACCCCATTTAACTGGATATTTATTTTGTGGCTGCTGCAGAAGAGTTTTTTTAGTCTTATTGCCTAGT
>CAYIQA010000004.1:4301-17992 GCA_964365475.1 Candidatus Woesearchaeota archaeon
TTATTGCCTAGTCTCTGAGCGCAACATAGTACATGTAAAGGAATAATAGGATGAGTGCTAATATCAGGGACAGGATTATTGTTGTCATTACGTCTATGTAAAATACCATGTAGGCAGATGCCAGAATAAAGCCCAGGCCGAAAATATATAATGGCAGTGAGGAAAACATAACTCTTACCCCGTCAACATTCGGAAGGGGGAGCATGTTTGATATTGCCAGAGCCAAGCATATTTTGGTCAGAAGGATTGATAGTGGGGATGGCTCGATGCTTTTTAATATTAGCGCCAGGATTGTCAATATTAACGGCCCTGCAAGAAGAATTTTTCCGGTTTCAAAGTCTGACAAGCCTGGAAATTTTTTTCCAAGTCTCAAGCTTTCGTTTACCGAGGCGAACGAGCTTCCAACTATTGCAAACGGGGCTTTGCCCAGGCTGTAGATGGCTACAAACAAGGGAATAATGACTCCTAGGGGGATGTACTTTATTCCGAAGATATTTTTTGGCTTCAGAACCGACCCTGCGAAAATCCCGTAGCGCTTTATTCTCCATATCCTGAATTCAACATTGCCGCCAATTCTTAATGCAAGGGTCTTCTGCGCAATAAGGTAAATGCTTAAGGCAAGGCCAGACATGACCGCAACCTTCAGGTAATTTGAAAGCCACGGGAGAATGTTGAAATATTCCCTGCCGTCATCAAACCCAAACACAAATCCAAGGACAAGGGCTGCAATTACAATGTGTTTTACTTCTTGTTTTTCAAATAACATTTTACCAACCTGGCTATTTCCTTCTGGTGGCCTGCTCCGACTACAGCAAGTATTTTCCTTGATTTATTTGATATCATCAAGTTATATAAGTTTTTTGCCATTACGCTGTTTCTTTCCTCAACAAGAATTTGGTATAATGTAGGGTATCTTTGCCTGAAATGTCCTGTTAATTCCTTTATTGCCTTGTCTTCCGGCACTTTCTTAAGGTCAATGTCTATTTTTCTTGAGAGCAGCGTGGCTATTGTGTCTATCAGGAAGAAGATTTTTTCCCTTAATGTTATTCTTGAAATTGCTTTTCTTAGGGTTGTTGAGATATCCTGATCTATAAACTCAATCTTTGCCCTGTATTTTCCTGCCAGATTTATTGCCTTTGTCATTTCAGAGCCGGCTTTTGATTTTGCCATCTTTCCCAGCTTTTTTTGGATAAGCTCTGCGAGAGATGCTGTAATTCTCATAGAAAGGGGGAGCGAGTAATTTTTCCTCTTCAACTTTAATGCCCTATAGCGGTTTTTGTCAAGCTCGAGAGCTATTATCCCTGGCCTGTTTTTGGTGATGAATGCCTCGACTTCCCTGACACTCTGCCTGGCAACATGCGAAGTGCCAATAATGCAGAGATTCCTTATTTTCAGCATCAAGACAGAAAAAGATTTAAATAGTATAATAACCTTTCTTTACACAGCAAAGGAGGGTTGAGCATGCTAAACCTAAGAAAAATCACAGATGTTTATGAAATGAAAGTTTTTACTGACAAAGGAGAGTACTTTGGAGAGGTTGAAGAGGGGATATTGGCTAGTAACAAGGTTTCTGGGTGGAAGGTAAGGGCAACCAGGACATCTGTTCTTAACAAGGCGCTTGGCAGTGCAAAGGGAGTGATTGTGCCTCATCAGCTTGTGAAGGCTGTCGGGGATATAATGATAATAAGCAGGGCTGCTATTCCATCATCTTCTGTTGAGGAAGGAGAGGAAGGCGCAGCGCTAATACAACAGGAGTAAAAAGGGGTAATAATGGCAGAAAGCGCCTTAGGAAGTGCTATAGAATTTTTGAGAGGATTTGGATTCTTTGATGTTGTTCTGCCCTTTCTTCTTGTTTTCACAATAGTCTTCGGGATACTTGAGAAGACGAAGATACTTGGAGTTGAGGGGAAGGACAAGCTCCCAAAAAAGAACCTTAATGCGATGGTTGCATTTTCAATTGCTTTCTTTGTTGTCGCTGCCTCAAATATAGTGGAGGCCATTCAGGTGAGTCTGCCTGCAATAACAATGGTACTCATAATAATTATTGCCTTGATGCTTCTTCTTGGAAGCTTTGCTGGCGAGTCTGGGGAGAAAGGATTTGACCTGTGGGAGAAGAGCGGCTGGAAATGGTTTCTTGGAGCCTTTGTTTTGGTAGCAGTAATATTAATATTTGTGAACGCATTTGGATTCAGCGATGTGCTCTTGGGCTATTTGGCAGACGGGTTTAACTCGTCATTTATAACAACAGTTATTTTATTGCTGCTAATTGCCTGGGCAATATACTGGGTAGTTGGCGGGAAGAAGAAAGAAGGGGGAGAGAAGAAGTAAAATGGCAGGACTAACAGACTTTATAATTTCACTGGACCAGTATGGTGTTTATGATGTTGCGTTGCCTTTCATAGTGATGTTTACCATAACATTTGCCCTGCTTGAGAAGGTCAAATTATTTCCAAGAAGGGAGATAAATGCAATCTTGGGCCTGGCTTTTGGGTTCCTGTTCTTGCAGAATGATTATCTGCTTTTAATATTCCACAGATTTATTCCAAATATTTCATTTATTATTTTAGTTGTTTTACTTGGGTTGTTATTATTCGGGATATTTTCAGGAGAAAATACTGCCTGGAGCGGCTGGATGCTGTTCATAGCATTTATCGGGTCACTTTTAGCAGTTATAGCTGCAATAAGCTCTGATTTTCTTACAGCAGAAAGCTTCTTTTTGTGGTGGACTGACTTGGACCCGCAAACTAAAACAACTTTAGTAATAATAACTGCAATTGCCCTGATGTTTTTCTTCCTTTTGAAGGGGGGAGGACAGCAAAGTTCACAGCAGCAGCAACAGGGAGGACATGGCGGCGGTCTTGCTGGCGGCTTCCAGAGGGGGATTGGCAGGGGTCAAGGTCCTCAGGGTCCTTAGAAATATGGCAACACCACTTCAAACCAGTCTTGTAAACTTTTTTACTCCAATCTTTATTTTTCTGCTGATATTTGTAGGGACTTATGCAATGCTTCAGAAGACCAAGCTTCTTACAGGCAATAAGGGCCTGGATGGGATTGTTGCGTTTGCTATTGGTTTGCTCTTTTTGATATACCCTGCAGGCCAGGCTATTTTAAGAATGACAATACCATGGACAATAATATTACTAGTGGCAACTTTAATGATAGTCTCCTTCCTCATGTTTTTTGGTGTTTCAGAGGGAGATGTTGCTGCTGCGATGGGCGGAGCAACTATGATGATTATTATAATTTCCGGAGTAGTGATCTTTTTCTTAATAGCCATGACAAATGTGTTCGGGCCCTGGCTAATGGTGGATGGAAGCGCAACATTCTGGGGTACTGTGAAAAGGGTTCTGTTCAGCAGCAGGGTTCTTGGAGCGATCTTTATTGTAGTTGTTGCAAGCTATGCAGTGAGATGGCTGCCTGGGAAATAATTATTTTCTCTTCATCTCATCAACTATTTTAGAAAGATCCTTGACATTTCTTGTCAGCGGGTTTATTATCTTTTCCAGTATTTTCTCAAGGGCCTTTATTTCTACGCCCACGTCTGTGATATTTTTGTCATAGCCCTGGACTTTTCCAATGATTGCCTTCTGGAGGCTGTCAAATCTTGATTCCAAGCGCAGGATCTCCTGCTTAATTGAGATTATTTCAGTTCTAACCCTGTCTTTCCATGCACCCAAATCACCAAAGTCCTCGAGAAGCTTCTGCCATTTTTCGTTTATTATTGCCTCTGCAAGCTCCTGGACGTTTTCTGTCTGCAGTGTCATTTGCGGGAGCTGAATTGGCTGGATGTTTTGCGTCTGCTGGAGTCTTGGAATGTAAGTTTGTGCTGCCTGAATGGGTGGCTGCTGGGACAACATTGATCTCTGCATGCTTGAGAACTGTGGAGATGGAGGCTCTTCAACACTCATCTTTATCTCTGACTGGGCGAAAGCATCTTCAATTGCCTGCATAGAATAACCCTGGCGCTGCAGATTATCAACAATCTGCTCCTTGTCAAACCCTCTCTGCTTCAGATTATCTACGAGATCTACTGGCGGTACGTCGCTTTCTGCCGGCATGCTTCACCCCTTTCTTTTCCTTTTTTATGCCATCTTTTATCTCTTTCAGCTTTGTTTCTATTATCTTGATGGCTTCCTCTTCTGTAATAAACTTTAGTGGGTCCCACATATTAATATACTTTTCCAATACCTTCACTTCATCTTTCCTTGCAAAAAGAGAGCCTTCCTTTGAAATGTCCCTCATGTTTTCTTTCAGACTGAAAACATCGTTTTTTGTTTCGCGCATTTCTGACTCAAGAGCCTTGATCTCCTTTATCATTTTCTTGTATTCCTCTATCATGTTCTGGTTTACTACAAGAAGCCTTTCCCCAAACTGGGTGTACTTTCCCTCCAAGGCCCTGACCCTCGCATTCAGTTCAGAAAGAATATAATTTAGGTCCTGGGGCATTATTCACCTCTTATTTAATTATAGGAAGTTAACTTATAAAGGTTTCTGGGGCAAATTATTTAAACATGGGTTTGCGATTATTTGTCATGCCTATAGGGGAAAAGAGGTCTTCAGAGTATACTCTGACAAAAGAGGGAAGCGAAGAGGTCTTGAGAGTAGATGCGAATTCCTGGAGCTATCCTCCCGCTCTTGAAGACAATGAATTGGCCATGGCCAAGGTTGTTGACATTCTTGCACAGGCACCAAGCGCTTACAGGCTGATAATAAACCAGCGCAGGAATTACAGTTATGGGCCGGAGCAGACTTCAATGCTTGCTGAGATTGCTGCAATTTACAATTATCTGACAAAGGCAAGGAAGGTTTTTTCTGTTGCAGGGTATACTCAGGAGAGCGCGAACTTCTTTGCTGAAAAAAATGCTGTTCTGCAGTTTATAGTGCTGAATCTGCTGAGAAGCGATCCGATAGGATGCTATGTGGAGATTAGAAGAGTGATGAGAGAGGAGAAAATCCTTCTTCAGGGGGAAACAAACCAAAATGTAAAGCAGGCAAGAATGGAATTTATTGGCATGCTAACTGAGATGCATAACCTGCTTGAGAAAACAAAATTGATAAGCATTGTCAAGTCAAGCACTGATGGGTATTCCCTTGGCGACAGAAGCCTTTACAGGGAGATTTTCAGGCCGGCAATAACGCCGGACTTCATGTTCACCAGGCTGATGGCGCAGCCGCCGCTTGATGCTGAGGAGCTTGATGCTTATTCTGCTGTGAATAATGATGTGACAATCTTCAGGAGAAGGAACGATGTAAGGAGCCTTTACCATATTCTGCCACCGGAGTTCAAGCTTGATGAGGACAAGTACGAGCTTTTGCAGCTCGCCAGGAATGTTCTTGCAGAGCACAGGCCTAAGGAGAAAGAATTTTTAGAGCCTGAGAAGATGAGGAATACCTTCTTCAACATTGGCAGGGATCTTCTGCAGGAACTGGCGCAGAGCAAGGGATTAAACTTAACTTATGAGGAGATTGAGCAGCTTGCAGGCATACTTGTGAGATACACTGTGGGATTTGGGCTTATTGAGTCTTTGCTGCAGGATGACAGGATTCAGGATGTTGTTGTCAATTCTCCTATCGGGCAGGTACCAATATTTGTTGTTCACCAGGATTATGATGAATGCACAACCAACATAATTCCCAGCAGGGAAGACGGGGAGGGCTGGGCTACCAAGTTCAGGCTGCTTTCTGGAAGGCCGCTAGACGAGGCAAATCCAGTGCTTGACACCGAGCTTGCTGTTCCGGGAGCAAGGGCGAGAGTTGCCATAATTTCAAATCCTTTAAGCCCCAATGGCCTGGCTTTTGCAATGAGAAGGCATCGCGATAATCCATGGACTTTGCCATTGTTTATAAAAAACAAGATGATGAGCCCCCTGTGTGCCGGCCTGCTTAGCTTTCTGGTTGACGGCGGGAGAACTTTCCTGATTGCAGGAACAAGGTCATCTGGCAAGACTTCAATTCTTGGCGGCTTGATAGCTGAGATCATGAAAAAAACCAGGATAATTTCTGTGGAGGACACGCTTGAGATTCCTGTTAGTGCTTATAGAAAAATAGGGTATAACATACAGCCAATGAAAGTGAGAAGCGCGTTAACATCTCAGACTTCTGAGCTTTCTGCTGAGGAGGGTGTAAGAACCAGCCTGAGAATGGGTGATTCTGCCTTGATTGTGGGAGAGATAAGATCAAAAGAGGCCCTGGCGCTTTACGAGGCAATGAGGGTTGGCGCGCTTGCAAATATTGTGGCGGGAACAATTCACGGCGCTGATCCCTACAGTGTTTTTGACAGGGTTGTCAATGACCTGCAGGTCCCAAGAACCAGCTTCAAGGCTACTGATATAATCCTAGTTGCAAATCCAATAAAAAGCGCTGACGGGCTGAGAAAGTGGAAAAGGGTTGTGCAGCTCAGCGAGGTCAGGAAGCAGTGGGAGGAAGATCCTCTGAAGGAAGGGGGGTTTATGGATCTGATGAAGTATGATCCAAGGGATGATGAACTCAAGCCAACTGATGATTTAATTAATGGTGATAGTGATGTGATAAAGTCTGTTGCTGGGAATATAAAAGAATGGGCTGGAAACTGGGATGCTGTCTGGGAGAATATAATGCTAAGAACAAAGATAAAGAAGGCTCTTGTTGACTTTGCTGACATAAGCAGCATGAATGAAATTCTTGAGGCTGACTTTGTTGTGCTTAGCAACGATGTTTTTCACAGGATCAGCGATGAAGTCAGGGAAGAAGTCGGGAGCCTTGACAACAAGAGAATTTTTTTGGAGTGGGAAAGCTGGCTCAAGAAAGAAATAAAGATGAGGAAATCATGAATGAGAATGAAATTCTCAGGAAATACAGCAGTCAACTTGGGGCATCTGTAGATCTTGACCAATATAGCCCTGGCAGCGGAAAATTCTCAAGAGAATACAATATTTTCAGGAGAGAAGCCCTTGACAAGCAGGTGACTGTTTACGAGGACTGGTGCAACAAACTAGTTAATTTGGTCAGAATTAAAGCAAGCGAAAAAGAAAGAGAGCAGCTTGAGGAAAGCATCGAGATAGCCCACCTTAACATAACACCTGAAGGCGCAGCAAGCTTTGCGGCTTTTATTGGGATTTCTTTTGTTGTTGCCGGCCTGCTGGTCATGAGCCTGTTTTATTTTGCAGCCGGAGCTTTTCAGTGGTTTTTGCCGCTCTTGCTGGTTTTGATCGGGTTGTTTAGCATTAAGCCACTAACTCATCTTCCAAATTACATGGCAAACAGATGGAGGCTTGAGGCAAGCAATCAGATGGTGCTGTGTATTTTGTATATTGTCATGTACATGAGGCACACCTCTAATTTAGAGCATGCAGTAAAATTTGCAGGAGAGCATATTGGCCCGCCATTAAGCCTTGACTTGAGAAAGGTCTTCTGGAATATTGAAACTGGGAAGTTCACGACAATAGAAGACAGCCTGGAAGATTATCTCAACAGCTGGAAGAAGTGGAATCTTGAGTTTGTCGAGGCGTTTCACCTTGTTCAGGGAAGCCTTTTTGAGCAGAGCGAGCAGAGGAGGGTTGAACTTCTTGACAAGGCGCTTGATGTCATGGTTGAGGGAACTTATGACAAGATGATGCATTATGCCCATAATTTGAAGAACCCGATAACAATGCTTCACATGCTTGGAATAATACTTCCAATACTTGGCCTTGTGATGTTTCCCCTTATAGGAAGCTTTTTGTCAGGGGCAGTAAAGTGGTATCATCTTGCAGTTCTGTACAACCTTATCCTGCCGGTGTTTGTTGTCATAATGGGGAAGCAGATACTTGAAAAGAGGCCAACCGGATATGGAAAAAGTGATATTTCAAAGCAGAATCCAGAGCTGAAGAAGTACGAGGAAGTTTCAGGAATAAACCCGAAATTAATGGCATGGGTCATTGCAATTGCATTTGTCTTTATCGGGAGCTCGCCGATTATTCTGCACTATGTTAACCCAGCCCTTGATTTTTCTCTTGTCGGAGGAAAGTTTCTGGATTACAAGGGAGAGTCTGGTCCATTTGGAATCGGGGCATTAGTAACTAGTCTGCTTATACCAATAGGAATAGCAATCGCGATAGGCATGTATTATAGGTTGAAGACAAAAAAACTTATTGAAGTAAGGCAGGAGCTTGACAAGCTTGAAGTTGAGTTTTCCGGTGCCTTGTTCCTGCTCGGAAACAAGATTGAGGATGGCGTTCCTGTTGAGGTTGCTTTTGGGAAGATTGCTGACAATCTTGAAGGGACTGCGTCTGGGAATTTTTTCAGGAGAGCAAGCATAAACATACAGAAGCTTGGCATGGGGATTGAGGATGCAATATTTGATAGCAGATACGGGGCTATTTTGAATTATCCGAGCGCGCTAATTGAGAGCAGCATGAAGGTCCTTGTTGAGGGCGCTAGGAAGGGAAGCAGGGTTGTGTCAAAAAGCATGATAACAATCTCAACCTATGTTGACAGGGTGAGGAAAGTAAATGAGAGGCTTAAGGATCTGCTTTCTGATGTGATAAGCAGCATGAGGTCGCAGATTTCATTTTTGACTCCGGTCATAGCGGGGATTGTGGTAGGGGTGGGAAGCATGGTTGTTACCATAATAAATAAGCTCGGGGAGCAGTTTGCAAGCCTCCAGGCAGACCAGCAGTTTGGCGGTCTGGCTGCAATTGCAAATATACTAAGAATCCAGGATGTCATACCAAGCTTTCATTTCCAGCTCGTTGTAGGAATTTACGTCGTTGAGATAGTTTTAATATTAATCTTCTTGACAAATAATATTGAGATGGGTGTTGATTCACTTTATGCAAAATATGATATCGGGAAGAGCCTTGTGAAGAGCATTGGGCTTTATTTCATAATAAGCTTTGTGGGGATAGTTGTATTTAACATGCTGGCAAGCGCTGTTGGTGTAACAACATCAGTTAGTTAGGTTAGTTAGATTTTTATAGGTATTATCCCTAGCTTAAAGCATGAAAAAGGTGCTGTTGATAGTTCTTATGCTTGTTTTAGTAGCTTTTGGGGCAAGTGCCTTGAAGTATTATGATTACCAGTATACTGACAAAGAGGTTAGGTCTGGAAGCTACAGCGGAACTGGCCGGTTTTTTGACTTTTTAAGTGTTGATATAATCCAGCTTTACAAGGACAACCAGACTATTATTGACTTTGTGATTTATCTGTTTATATTTGCAGGTCTTGCGAAAGCAATTTTCAAAAAAAGCTTCAGCGAGGGGCATGCCCCTTTGACAATAGGATTAAGCCTTGCCCTGGCTCTGGGAATAATACTATGGCAGTCGAGGACTGGCATTTCTTTTATTGAATTCGTTATTGGAGATGCCGGAGCAGTAATAATCATAGGTGTCGTAATCTTTCTGCTGATAGCGCTTGCTGCGAAAATAACAGGCCATGAAGGCCTGTGGTTCAGCATCTTTCTTGGGCTGACGCTGCTTTGCACAATAATACTTATCAGGAAGGACTTTTTTGAGACTCTTGGAAATGAATGGGGCTTTCCATTTGCTGCTGTTGCGAAGGATCTGATAATACCCCTGGTGATATTGACCATTTTTAACTTATGGCTGTTTGCCAGGAGAAGAAGAAGGAGAGAAATTAGGGTTCCAATATCTTAAAAGGAGGTAAGGAAAATGAGATTTTTAATGGTGTTGATAGGGGTGCTTACAGCACTTATAGGATTGTTGCCATTTTTAGAGAGGTGGGGAATGATGCCTGGTTTTTTGGCTGGATTGCCAACTAGCGGGGCTGGATACCAGCTGATAGTAGTTATTATTGGCCTGGTAATAATATTATATGGGCTTAGGGCTAGCAGAAATATTGCCCAGCTAATGGGAAGATGAAAAAAGGCGATGCTAACTGGTATTTTATCAGTGCAGTGGCGCTAGTGGTCTTGATTTATATTATGTGGTGGATATTTTTTTCAGAAAATGGGCTTAGGAAAATATTTGGGTAGGAAGGGAATGGAATCAGAGAAGTTTGCAGGAATTTTATTAGCTATGGCTGCATTAGTAATACTCATTATTATTGCAAAAACAGGGAGGGATGTGTCACAAGAGGTTGGCGCCGATCAATCTTGTACGTCTGCAATAACTACTGCTGCCCAGTCTAAAGTAATTACTGGCAAAACTCCAAGCGGAATGCCTGGAATTTCTGCCTGCAAGGAAGAGGTTTTTCTTGTAAAAAAGAGCGATGTTGTCGGCAGCGAGGGATTTATAGACCAAAACAAGGCTTCCAGGCTAATAGCAGATTTCATGGCTGAGAAATGGGATACTGTCGGTCGCGGCAAGATTGATCCATTTAGCAATTGGGGCCAAGAGGAGATTACACATTGCGCTGTTTTGGGCTCTATTAAATTTGATGATGAACTAAGAGGGATGTACAAGAAGGTTGATTTCAATAAACCAGATCCAGAGCTTGTTGACAAGTACACTATCAAAAGCCCGATACAGTTTATGCTAACAAATCTTGTTAAGCAAGATGGACCAACTTACTTTGAATATTTATATAATGTAAATTCTCGCGGTCTTGGCATGACTAGTGCAGCCAGAGAGGCTTTAGAGAAGTCCATTATCACTGAAGGTTCTTTGGTGCTGCTTAGGATGTATAAGCTTGAAACAAAAAGCAAAGTCAGGGCTTTCTTTCAGGGAGCTGTTCCTGTTGTGTTTGCTGTAGTTGGTGGTGCTGTTGCACTTGCTCTTCTTCCAACAGGGATTGGTGTTGGAATTGGTGCAGGTATTATAGCTGCCGGGACAATAGTTGGTGGTGTTGGCGGCGGAGCATTGTCAAGCGCTGTGATAGGCTATCCTGGTGAGGAGGTTTTCAGAGACTGCAAGGAATGCAATGCTATTGGTGGAATCATGCTTGTGCCGACTAAGCAATCTTTAAATGCCGAGATACCTACAAGAATATTGACTGAAAGCGGCGAGCAGGTGATTGATACAAAAATTTGTGACAATAGGGTGAACTAAGTGAGAAGGGGTCTGCTGGAGTCAAAGGTGGTCAACATTATAATAGCAATAGCGGTCCTGGTTGTCTTGCTGATAATACTGATAAAAGCCGGGTCTAAGGGAAATTCTGTGTGGGATAGTCTTAAGAACTTGTGGAGAGTTTTTGCATGAAAAAAGGGGCTATAGAAATGGAAATGGTGGTGAAAATAGCAATAGGTTTAGTAATCCTTATTTTGGTTTATCTCATTGTAATAAAAAATATATTCAACATTGGCTCGACAGCTTTAGGAAGTCTGGGATAAAATGAAAAAAGGGGCTATTGAAGTAGAGAAATTAGCAATGTGGGGATTAATTCTTGTTGTATTTGTAGTCGCCCTGGTATTTGGACCGCCGTTGATAAAAAAAGGATATACAAAAACTGAGGAGATTAGTAGTCCTTTTGTTGATAGGACAAAAGAAATAAAGCTTGAATGGGATTTACTAACAGATGCTGACAAGGCTGCCTTGGACACAAGCCAAAAAGCAGAGCTCCTTTTGAAAGCTGCGCAGAGGGCTTATGAAAGGGCTGTTTCTGAAACATTAGATAAAGCTGCCAAGATAGACTACTTGGAGAAGGCGTTGTCTCATTTAAGAGAATTATTCAGCCTAAGCGGATTAAGCAGCAGCATTAAGGCAGAAGCCAAATTATTGGAAGAAAAAGTCAGCTCTGAGCTTAACAAACTTAAGGAAGAGAAACTTATAGGAGAGTTAGTTGCAAAAAAAGATCCGTCCAAGATAACCGAGGAAATTGCAAAGAATGAAAAAAGCGTGAAGGCAAGCATACTGAAGAAGGAAAAGTTTTTCCTGGAGAATACAGATGTCTCAAAGATGCCAGAAGCCATAGCAAAATTCAGTAAGGATAATGTTGAAGATGCGAAAGATGGAATATTGAGAGCCTACAACAGATTTGCTCTAGCTTTAATTTATTATGAAGCCTGGGAAAAATTAAATAAGAAAGATTATGGGAACGAAGCTCTTAGGCAGCTTAGTGAGATATACTTCATGGCAGATGAACTAGACACCAGCCATATGGACCTTGTTGCAAATTCATACGCTCTTAGGGGGAATATATATTATAATCTTGGCCAAAATAAAGCGCCTGTTGTTGAGTTTTATAAAGAAGCTGCTAAAAGAATTGAGGTTGGTGCTTTGGTGTACAATCCTATGCATAGTGCAATGACTGCAAACAGCAAGGCGATGTCTGTGCAGGGAACAGCTCCATTAAAGATATTCTTAACGCTTCATGCCAGCTTTAAAAATGAGAAGGATGAATCTGGTTTCACTACAGTTGATGTCAAGCCAGGCGCATTTACAGTTGATGGGGTAAGGATAGCTGACAGAAGGCTTCTTGAGGATGTTGGGTTGACAAAAGATGTTTACAAAAGCAAGAAAACAGGCAGCGAATTTATAAGGGGGATATTAATCAAGTTTAACTTTGACGCTTATAAGAAGGAAGGCGAAGCAAAATATCTCCTTGGGGATGATTCTCCAGTCTGGATAGATCTGGAAGTGAGGGACTCTTTGTTTAACATTCCTATATGTGCCTATAATGGGGATAAAAAGGCAATTTCTTACTCTAGTGCCAAGGAGCTGAGCAAGGACAAGTCTAACAAAATTTTCGGGGCATGCGCGCCAGGCGTAGATGTCTATGCACTAAATGCAGGCGTTTCTGAAGGCAGACACTACCTTAATGCAGACCTGAGAATTGACATGTTTGAGGCGCCATAATTAGAAAGTTTTATATATAGAATTGGGCTAAGAAAATTAAAAGAGGGATGTTAATGGACAAAAGGGGTGCTGAACTTGGTCTTAACTGGATTATTATAGCAGTTCTTGCTGTCTTGGTGCTTATAGTTGCTTCATACTTTTTCTTGAGCGGAAGCGGCGGTGTAACTGGCACTATTAGGGACATATTTAGGGGAACAACATCTGGAATTTCAAAAAGTATTTCTGTTGAGAACTGCATACAGATGTGCAGGCAGCTTGAGAATTACCCGGTTGCCTTAAGGGGAAAGAGCCCGTTCTGCACAACAACTTTCAAGATAGACGAGAATAATGATGGAGAGGCAGAGAAGGTTAATGACGAGTATGTTAAATACTACTGCCAGCGCGCAGGTGCTGCATCAGACGGTGCTGAGAGGGATTTGGGAGTGCCTTGTAGGATAAGAGAGGAGACATTTTCCTGCCCTGGTTAAGCAATAAAGCTTTTATATTAACTTAGTTCTTTCTTATTTATGGTTAGTGGAAAAAGGGGTGATGTCAGCCCTATCATGCTTGTAAAGATTGGCTTGTTGGTGCCTGCTGCAGTTGCCCTTATAATTGCTGTGACTTTATTGGTTTTGTTTTATAACATTATTTTTTCTTCAGAAGGCGAGGCACCAAGCTTAGACAGTTTTAAAAGTCTGCATGAGGCTATTGCCGGCGGCGTCAAGTCTGATGATGAAATTGTGTTTATAGATAAGGTTTATCATATAAGCCCTGATTTTATACTTGTCGGCTTCGGATCAAAGCAGGATTCTGTCTTTGACAGGTGCGGAGCTGAAGAAGTCAAGAAACCGGGAAGAGTGGAATGCAGTGGTGCATGTCTTTGCCTTTATGAGGAGACAGCCGGGGACATTGACTTTGATGAGCCTGTGATAAAGGAATGTCTGCCTCTGGATTCCAAAGTTCAGGATGTTATTACCCTTAATTATTATAATCCTGAGAAAA
>CAYIQA010000005.1:0-481 GCA_964365475.1 Candidatus Woesearchaeota archaeon
TCTATCTTTTGGAACATAAAATGCAAGCGTTTTATTATAACCAAACCCACCCTTCTGCACTATTCTGAAGGTTGATTCTACATGTTTTACCAGTCTGTCTTGATCATTGTCTGCTAGTTCAAGCCATAACCTGTGCTCTAATGCTTCTTTTTCTGTTAAAGACCTGTTGAGAATATGGTCTTTTCTGCTGAATTCCTGAATGGTTGGCTCTCTTGACCTGTCTAGAGGAATGCCTCCCAGAGTTAATTCTGTTTCTGGAGTTACTAATCTTAATAAAACTGATCTTGGGATTATATATATTGTACTGCCATCAGCTGCCAAGCCTGTGCCTGTATCAATAGAATGGTATATGAAAAAGGATTTTCCTGCTATTATTTTGTCCATTACTTCTGCTGGTGTTATTGGATTAAAGCCTGCTCCAGGCAGTTTTGGCATTATCTCTCTGTATTGACCTTCAAATATTTGAGCCTGTCCCAATTCT
>CAYIQA010000005.1:491-15777 GCA_964365475.1 Candidatus Woesearchaeota archaeon
CCGTCCCAATTTGTATCCTAGCTGTTCTGATGTTACCATAAGAGGATATAAGAAATAACTAGTATAAAAAACTTTCTATTATTACTACTTTAAAGTTATTATGAATCAAAAAAATTTAAAAGGAATTTAGCCAACAGGGAGTCTTAGCATTTTCAAAGGAAAAAGTTTATAACCTTTGATCAACCTAAAATAATCAGATGTTTTGGTTCTTGAAAAAGGGGGAGGATGTTCAAACCCTGAAAAAGAGGTTAGAAGATATTGATATTAACATCAAGCAGTCATTCTCACACCTAAAAGAGGATATGAAAGAGATTGGCAGCTGGATTTCTCACTTTAATGCCAATTCTGTTGAAAAAGAGAAGAATTTAAGGGCCTTGGAGGCTAAAATTCATGGTTTGGAGAGGAAAGTAAGGCATGAAAGCACAAAGATTGAACACCAAAACCTTGAACATGTTCAACCGTTCAAGCGTTCAGTTCAACCGTTCATGAACGTTCAACCATATGTTCAACCACTTGAACAACAATTTGAGCGCATAAATAAAGAAAGTAAAGAGGATATTTTTAACAGATTGACACCAGCACAGAAAAGGGTTGTTGGACTTCTTGTTTACTCTGGCGGGCCAATGGATTATGAAGAGATATCAAGAAGGTTAGAGATCAACCCAATAACAGCAAGGAGACATTTAAATGATGTAAAGAGGGCTGGGTTTAATATAAAAAGGAAAGTGAGTGATAAGAGCAGGAAGAACCTGTATTATATAGATGAGAAGATAAGAGAAGAGATAATAAAAGAGGCTAGAAAGAGTACTAAAGAAGGTTAAATTGACCTCCTTTTTCTGAGAGTGAGATAATTATACAAAGAAGAGTTCTAATGCAGTAGGCAAAAAGGAGACTAAATCAGGTTCTTTTTGATGAAAGTGAGGGTTTAGATAGGCTATCGGCCTTATCTATTTCTGCAGTTTTCCTATAGTAAAAATCAAGAAGTTTCTGGTAGGTATTCATTGACTTAAAAATGGGATCAATCAAAATCGCGCACCTTCCATCATTTAGCATATTTTTAAGGATAGGTGCTTGTTTTTTAGAAAGTGAGGCTACATACCATCTAATACTCTCTTTTTTAAGTCCCAATTTTAAGGCTATTTCTGAATAGGCAACAGCCCTACCTTTTTCTTCATTTAGCTGATAAGTAGCTAGGAAAGTCTTAAACTCCTGCTTTGTCAGCCCATCAAATATGTTAGAAATATTGGCATAATTTGGACTATTTTGGCTGTTAAACGTTGGTTCAACGTTGGTTACACGTTGGTTCAACGTTGGTTCAACGACCCCCCTGCTTCCTTTGGAACTCATTTCCTCTGGAATTCTCCCTATTTTTTGACTATTTCTTAGACTTTCAATCTCTTTTTTTATGTTTTCTAAAACACCTTTATTCTGGCTTATTTCGGCCTTTAAATCGTGTATTTCCTCTTTAATCTTAGAAAAAGATACCTTCAATTTCTCTTCGTCCTCAGGAGAAAGACCCATTAAACTGTATAATGAACTGTTATTTATAAATCTTGGGGTAATTTGGGTGTTGGTTCAACGTTGGTTACACGTTGGTTCAACGGCTAGTAAGTTTTGCATAGGCATCAAAAGCACCTTTAGTAAGCTGCCACCTTCTTCTTAGGAGAAATTTCTTGCCTTTTTCAGAAATATCTACCTCATTTACCAGGTTATCCCTCTTAAGTTCAAGGAGAAGATTTTTAGTAAATTCTTCATCCCTAATGACAGCCTCGGCTACCTCTTTTGTGAACATGGCTTTTGGATTGATTTCATAAAGAAATAAAAGAATGTCTTCCTTGATCTTGGCTTTCTTTTGCTCTGATATTTTAGACATAGAAGTGAGAGCTTTGGTTTAATATATAAGTTATTCGGTTAAAAAAACAAGTAAGGCTAGCCTATATAACTCTTAGCTGAGCCTTTGGGAATGGCTTTTGGCAGTGGCAGATGGGGTGGCAAGCCAACATCCTGAGATAAGGCTAAAGCCCTGATATTGCAGCGTGTTAATGCTGTGTTAAATATTACAGCTGCTACTTCCTCATTGCCTAGCCTCTTGTTCTTTTTCCACTCGCTTAAAAGCTTCTTTCCTGCTTCTGAATCTGTCACGTAAATCATGTTACCTGCTATTTTTACTGATCCTATTTTAGGTTCATAATCAACACTATACTTAAAGTCCATTCTCAGAGAAATCTTGCCTGGACCCAGGAGAGGAAGCTTTTCCTCTTCAATATCGTTAATATTAAGGTTATATTTAATCTCTACTTTGCCCTTTACTGGGTTTTTTCTCTCAACAGAGATGTTTGTAAAACCAAAGCCTGCTATCATAAAAGAAAAATAAGAAAAGTGGTTTATAAAGGTTTTTATTTCCTCTTAATCTTTCTGAGAATGGACTCCTTGCCTTTCCAGACTAATGCCTCTTTCAGGGCATCCTGGATTGTTGAAACTGGTATTACTGTAATGAGCTTCTTTTTGCTCAGAGACACAAGAACATCTTTCTCATTTGATTTTGGGATTATAACCCTTTCAATTCCCGCCTGTATAGCTGCCTCTATCTTCTGGGTTATACCACCAACAGCCAAAACTTCGCCGCGGACAGACAAGCTGCCAGTAACAGCAGTATCCTGCCTTACAGGGACTTTTGTCAGGGCTGAGATGATTGCAGTTGCAACTGCTATGGAAGCTGAGTCACCCTCAACGCCTGAGGATGCTGTCTGAAGGAACTGAACAAACACATCATACTCTTTTAAGTCCTGGCCAAAGTGCTTCAGGATTATAGCTGAGACGTTCTTGACAGCCTCTTTTGCTATGTCCCCGAGCTTGCCTGTGGCAACAAACTGGGTTTTCTTGCCACCGTAAGTGACCTCTGACTCTATTGGAAGGACCAAGCCTGTAAATGAACCTTCTGTTCCTAAAACAGCCAGGCCATTAACCCTGCCAATAGAATATCCTTTTGTTAAAATAACCTCGTATTCTTTCTTGTCCTCAATATACTTGTCAACAATCTGCTGCTCCAATGTCCTTGCAAGCTTTTTTGCTTTAATAACATGCTCTGGCTTCACATAAGTGGATTTTTCCTCCAGAGCAAGGTCTCCTGCAGCCCTTACTAAACCGCCAAGTTCCCTGAGCCTTAATGTTAGCTTGCCTGCCCTGCCTGTTCTTCTTCTTGCCTCGTCTACAATTAAATCAACAGCATCTTTTGTGAAATGAGGAATTTTGCCATCTTTAGCAACTTCCTGGGCTATGAAAACTGCAATTTTATATCTGTTTTCTTCAGTATCATCCATAGTTGAATTTATATTAACTTCGTAACCATAGCCCCTGATTCTTGACCTCAGTGCTGGGTGCATTTTCTTTGTTGATTCCAAAGTGCCGGCTGCAACCAAAACAAAGTCACATGGGACTGGCTCTGTTCTTACCATTGCTCCTGAAGAGCGCTCAGACTGGCCTGTGATCGGATACTTTTTTTCCTGCATTGCTGTTAAGAGCTCTTGTTGAGATTGTGGCTGCAAGTTGGCAATCTCGTCTATGAAAAGAACGCCTTTGTTTGCTCTGTGGATCATGCCGGGGACAATTCTTTCATGCGCTGGAGTTCCTAAGCCTCCTGAGTTTTTTACTAAAATCTTATTTGCAAATAAATTGCCTGAGGAGGTTGTTAGATTGTATAAAGGACCGTTGTAATGGATTTTTTCTACTTTCTTAACTCGTT
The DNA here is from genome assembly GCA_964365475.1 of Candidatus Woesearchaeota archaeon. GTDB lineage: Archaea > Nanobdellota > Nanobdellia > SCGC-AAA011-G17 > DATDVL01 > CAYIQA01. The sequence goes on from CAYIQA010000005.1 coordinate 4,234, forward strand.
CTGGTTTTAAGTGCATAAAGCTAAGAAGTATTGGGAGTTTTTAAAGATAGCGCATAACGGCTCTGGCACAACCCCCTCAGATCCTATTAAAAAATTATAAAATTTCTCTAAAATCCTCAAAGTTTTCAATTATTTCTAAAGAAGCTGGTGTCAACTGGAGCAGGCCCATAATTCTTTCTTCATTATAACCTTGATCGAGCAAGTTTTGAAATTTGTTTCTCTTTATTTCTGAAAATTCATTCATAGTGTTTGCTAGCTTTTCCTTTTTGTATTTGCAGTAATTCATCTTCGTTAGAGTTATGAAGTTTGTGACGTTTTCGAATTTGACTGATACTAATAATCTATAAATCTTAGTTGGCTCGCCTTTTCTGTTTTGTTTTTTGTGATCTGTTATAGAGATACTTCCTGTCTCTATTTGCTTTGCATTTAGATATTCTTTGATACAATTTAAAAAATAAACCCTATTTTTAGCTAATTCATCTTTTCCAGTTATCCCAAATGAGAGGGTGTCTAAATGGTTTTTACTTATATGGACTTTTGGGACCCCTAATTCTGCTCCAAATAAAGAACCAAAAAATTCATCTCTTATCTCTTCACTAAAATTAATCCAGTCTGGGACTTTCAGGTCTATAAGAGATTTGTTACCAATTGGGGCACCTAAGGCCATAAAAAATCTTATTATGTTTCTATTAGTGTTCTGATAGCACCAAGAATGGCCATATACACCCCCTTCTATAATTCTACTATTATTTTCTATTTCTTCTCCAAAAAGTTGCTTTAAATCCCCTCCAAACTCTTTTACAGCTTCTAGTTCTGAGCTTGAGAGAAAGATTCCATTTAAATTCCCAAAGATGCCTCCATCACCAAAAGGCACGCCAAAGGCTTTTGCAATGAGATTAATTTTAGGATTATCTATTGACAAGGGCAAAAGGCTTCTATCTTTTAACCAATTTACTGTTTGTACTGGCACTGGAACGTGTTTGCCGCAGTTCCACCATCTTGTCTTTGCAGAAGGTTGACCTAGTAATTTAGAAATTCTTTTATAACCAAAACTAGGATTATATTTCTTAATTCTTAAATATTCAGAGTAAAGTCTGCACTGCTCTTGCTGCCTTGCAACATAAGTGTTGATTATGTCCTGCTCAGATAAAATTGTTTCCATAATGCCAAGGGTGTTTCTGTATTTATAAACTCTCTTGGTGTAGTTGTCGAGTGTGTCTTGTAATTTCTTCCGAAAAATCCGTAAGATTCACGCAAATAACAATTGAAAACATAATAATTAATCAGCCTACTGTTATTAATTTATGCCAGGGCTTAATTTTATCAGCATTTATATATCTTATTTGATTAAATATGGTTTTTACTGCTATCTTATGTTCCGGCGTTACAATTAGCTCTTTTCCAGACTCTGTCGTAATCCTGATTAGACTGCCTTTTTTCTTGTAAGTGTTTACTGAAAGAACCTCCACAGGCTCAACTTTATTGTCCTTCTCACCAAGCAGGATTAGTTCTTTTTTTGGAAGGAAAGCCGCGCTATAGCCTCCTTTTTTAATTAAGTTTTTGCTATGTTCTTTTAATAATTGATCAACAACTTCAAATTTTCTATACTGTAACAAATATTGATTGTTTTTTGTTGGTTGCAAAACTATTATGTCACCACTTCCAGATGATAAAAATGATTGGAGGGGATCGTGAAGTACATCGCCTAAAAGAGCCCCTGCATGCGCTCCTGATCCATCCAGGAATGGGACCTTGTTCTTTTCTGAGTTGTCAATAAGAAGCTTTGGCAGGCCTGTTGAGGTTGACTTCATCCTCCTTGACATGTTCATATAAACAACAAAGACAGCGACAAAAATCATTGAGCTTATTAGTGCTGCAGCTGCCAGAATGTCACCATACTGCCTCCTGATCCACCATGGAGACATCACAGAAAGCAAAATCAGGACAAAAAAGAAGATGTTTTGATATTTGAAAGTGGAGTTATACTGAAACTTTGCCCTTTCCACTATTTCCTTGCCCTTCCTTCTTGGATATTCTCTGACTAAAGGAACATTCTCATCAGATCTATTTGGGAACATTACCACATCTGTCAGGTTTTCCTTAGGAAGCATCTCTGCAAGGGCCTGGGCTGTCAAAGACTTGCCTGTGCCTGGATCACCTATAAGGAGGACATGGCGGCGCTGCCTTGCAGCTTTCTTCACAATTTCAACAGCTTCTGGCTGGCCAATTACCTGATCAACTGTCTTCTTAGAAATGTGAATATCTTTTGTGGTCTTGAATTTTTGAGGCATTTAACTCACTAAAGAATTTAAGGTTTAAAAGTCTTTGCCTAAGTTTGCCTAAATAATGTCCTCTTCAGAAACAACAACGAAGTCACCAACAGCCATCACTGCTGAGAATGGTATTAAGAGATCGCTGCCCGAGCTTCTCTCCAAATTCAAGCCTGATGCGTAAGCTGTAGGGTTTTTGAGAACTATCTGGATAAGCTCACCTGTTCTTGTCTCAAAGGTTATGTTGCCTACCTCTCCGAAGCGCTTCCCTGACTTTGTCACAACAATTTTGCCCAGAAGCTGCCTTGAATTACGCCTGTTATCCTCAGCCATTTACAATTCACTTATTTTTAAATAAGCAGTGTTGTTTATAAAGGTTTCGTGTAAAAACAGCCAGGACCCACCCCCTTATTTCGTCTCGAGATGGTTAAACAAAAATATTGGCTTGTTCGTGAACGAAAATTGAATTTTTTGGAAAAATGCGGGGAAGAAGCCTGGAATTATTGTTTATATTATATTTAATTTATTATTTATATTATATTATATTTAAAAGTTTTTCCAATCTGCAAAATATAAGTTGGTTTCTGGCTGTTCGTTTCTTTATCTTCTGAAATGGATTTTATTTCTTGATTTTATTTGAGGAAATCTGAAAATTTTGATGGAAGTTGACGGAAGGCTTCCATAGGAAATATAGGTCTGGGTGTATGCTTTCCACTACAAGAAAGTTTAAATATATCTTTTGGAAATTAATTGAAAATGTCTAAAAAAATTGATTCTTTTTTTGAGAATTATTTAAAGAAAAGTTCTATGTTTGTCAACAAAAAGGCTCTGCAGGGCAACTATGTGCCAAAGGAGATACCTTACAGGGAGAAGCAGATAGAGCATATTGCCAATGTTTTGGCGCCTGCTCTCAGGCTTGAGAAGCCTTCTAACCTGTTTGTTTATGGAAAGACAGGCACTGGAAAGACTTTGTGTGTCAAGCATACAACAGAGGCAATGTTCGAGATTGCCAGGAAGAATAATATTGAGCTGAAATTTATTTATCTGAACTGCAAGTTCAAGAGAGTGGCTGATACTGAGTACAGGCTGGTTGCGCAGCTTGCAAGGGACCTTGGCGAGGAGGTTCCTGTTACTGGCCTGCCGACAGAGGAGATTTACAAGATTTTCCTGACAAGCATAGACAAGAAAGAGCAGGTCATAATAATAATACTTGACGAGATAGACCAGCTTGTGAAGAAGACAGGGGATGAGATATTGTATAATTTGACGAGGATGAACTCAGAGCTTGTTAAGTCGCAGGTTTCTGTGATTGGAATTTCAAATGACCTTGTGTTTACAGATGTGCTTGACCCCAGAGTAAAAAGCAGCCTGAGCGAGGAGGAAGTTGTTTTTCCGCCGTACAATGCCATACAACTGCAGAAGATTCTGAAGGAGAGGTCAGACCTTGCTTTCAGGGGGAATGTTCTTGATGCTGGCGTGATTGAGAAGTGTGCTGCCTATGCTGCGAGAGAGCATGGGGATGCCAGAAGGGCGCTTGAGCTTCTTAGGGTTGCCGGCGAGATTGTTGAGAGGCAGAGCGGAGAGAAGCTTTCTGTCGAGCATATTGACCTTTCTGAGGAGAAAATTGAGAAAGACCGGGTTTTGGAGGCAATAAGTGTGCAGCCAAAGCAGTCAAAGCTTGCGTTGTTTGCAATACTTTCAAAGTCAATGAACAACGGCAATAATGGAATTGATCATATTTTCACAGGCGATGTCTATGACGTCTACAAGGATTACTGCAGCAAGGCAGGGGTAAGACCATTAACGCAGAGGAGGGTGTCTGACATTATTGCTGAGCTTGACATGCTTGGCATTATCAATACCAAGGTGATAAGCAAGGGAAGATACGGAAGAACAAGAGAAATCTGCCTGGCAATTCCCAATTCATTAGTGCCTAAAACAAATGATATTTTGAGAGAGAGCTTGAGCTTATGAACGAGGAAACTCTGAATCTTTTTTTGGAAAAGGGATTTCTGGTGAGCCCTGACTTGTTCAGCGAGGAGGTTGATTCTTCTATTGTAAGGAGCAGGCTCAACATTAAAGACGGCCCTGTTGTGATCAACAAGGAATTTTTTGGCGTGCTTTCAAACGGCGGGATAAAGGCAAACCTTAACTGGCAGGAGTTTGAAAGATCTATTGCCTTGAGAGAGAAAGGCCAGAATGCGAAGACTTACGAGACCTTTCTTGAGCTTCTCAGCTACAACAAGGATTTGGAGGTCAAGAAAAAGGTTGATTCTATTGTCAGCGAAATAAGGAAGGATCCTCTTGAAGTTAAGAAAGATGATGCGAAGCCCATTCATGACGTCAGGGAAGTCCCGGGTGGCGAGCCTGGCCTGGTTGTTGTGAAAAATTTCAAGGAGGAAGTGAAAAAAAGGGAGGTCAAGGATTTTGTAATGCATTTCAGGGACAGATACGAATCTCTCAAGAACATGCTCATGAACAGGCTTGAGCTTCAGAATCTGACTTCAATCAACAGGATTCAAAACAGGGAGGGGAATGATGCTGTTTCTGTCATCGGGATTGTGTTTGAAAAGAGATACACAAAAAACGGGAATATACAGATTGACGTTGAGGATGTAACTGGGATTGTCAAGGTTATTGCAAACAAGGACAGGAGGGATGTATTCGAGGCAGCGAAGGATGTGACTTTGGATGAGGTAATCGGGGTGAGCGGGACTGCAAGGAATAATTTTATGTTTGCGACCAAAATAATTTTTCCAGATGTGCTGATGAACACAAACCCAAGAAAATGCCCTGAGGAGATTTATGCTGCCTTTATTTCTGATGTTCATGTCGGAAGCAGAAAATTCATGGAGAAAGAGTTTTTGACGTTCATCAAGTGGCTGAACTGCGAGCATGGCACAGAGGAGGAGAGGGAAAGGGCAAAGAAAGTGAAATATCTGTTCATTGTTGGCGACTTGATTGATGGTGTGGGGGTTTATCCAGGGCAGGAGAAAGAGCTTGTTATTCTAGACATAATGAAGCAGTATGAGCGGGCTGCAGAGATTCTTTCCCTTGTAAGAAAAGATTTGAAGATTATTATATGCCCGGGGCAGCACGATGCGCTGAGAGTAGCAGAGCCGCAGCCTGCCTTAAACAAGGAGTATGGCCCTTCATTTTTTGAACTTCAAAATGTTGTCCTTGTCAGCAACCCTGCCTTAATCAATATAGCAGCTGCAAAAGATTTTGAAGGTATTGATGTCCTGATGTACCATGGGGCAAGCTTCCATTACTTCATTGACAACATAGACAGTTTGAGGCTTGGCATGGCAAGGGATAATCCAAGGCTCTTGATGAAATTCCTTCTTCAAAAAAGGCATCTGGCTCCTTCACATGCTTCATCCGGATATGTGCCGACACAAAAAGACTATCTTGTCATTGATAAAGTCCCTGACATATTCGCGTGTGGCGACATGCACAGGTCTGATGTTTCAACATACAATGGCGTGATTACGATAAACGGGAGCTGCTGGCAGACAAAGACAGATTTTCAGGAGAAAACAGGGAATAATCCTGACTTCTGCAGGGTTCCGATCATAAACCTGAAGACAAGAGAGGTTACTATGATGAGGTTTGACCCGAATGAAAACAAGTGAATACTTTGGCAACATTAAAACAGAGGTAATGAGGGCGTATAATTTTGCCAATGATGCCAGGAAAAAAATGATTGATCCTGCTGACAGTGTTGAGATAGTTCTTACAAACAACATGGCTGAGAGGGTAGTTGGACTGATAAGCAGCGTTGCCCCCCAGATAAAAGACAGCGGAATGATTGACAGGATATTTGAGCTTGAGAAGCAGTATGGAGTGCAGGATCCAAGGGTTGCCATGCAGGTGTCTCTTGAGGTTGCGCAAGAAAAATTCTGCAAGTTCAAGGACAAGAGGCAGGCTGTTGAAGTTGCCATGAGGGTCGGGCTTGCTTACTTGACTAATGGTGTTGTCGGAAGCCCGCTTGAAGGTTTTGTTGAACTGAAACTGAAGAAGAGAAAGAAAGACGGTGGGGAATATTTTGTGCTTTACTTTTCAGGGCCAATAAGAAGCGCAGGAACAACTGCAGCAACATTGTTTGTTGTTCTCTGCGATTATGTAAGAATAAACATGGGATATGGGGTTTATGATCCCACTGAAGAAGAAGTCAAGAGGATTGTTACAGAACTTTATGATTATCATGAGAAGGTCACTAACCTGCAGTATCTGCCGAGCGAGGAGGAGATTGATTTCATGGTCAGGAATCTTCCTGTGCAGATTGACGGTGATCCAACCGAGAGATATGATGTCAGCAATTACAAGGGGCTTGACAGGATTGAGACAAACAGGATAAGGGGGGGAATGTGCCTGGTCATGGGCGAGGGATTATGCCAGAAGGCAAAGAAAGTTTACAGCAGGATATCAAAATATATTGATTCCTTTGGGCTGGGAAGATGGCACTTCTTTAAGGATTATATTGACCTGCAAAACACAGTAAGATCAAAGGAAATAATTACTGAGAAAAAAAATGATGACGGAAGAAAAATAAAACCAGACTATAATTTCATAAAGGATGTTGTTGCAGGAAGGCCGGTATTCTCGCATCCTCTTGCACATGGGGGGTTTAGGCTGAGATACGGCAGGTGCAGGACTTCCGGGTTTTCAGCGCAGGCAGTAAATCCAGCAACCATGATCATTGTAGATAACTTTCTTGGGGTAGGAACGCAGATGAAAGTTGAAAGACCAGGCAAGTCTTCTGTGGTTGCGAGCTGTGACACTATTGAAGGGCCGATTGTAAGGCTCAAAGATGGAAGCGTTGTCTTTGCTGAAAACGAGGAGATAGCAAAGAAAGTTAAGGATGAGGTTGACGAGATAATATATCTTGGGGATCTCTTGATTAATTACGGCGACTTTTTTAACAGGGGCCATGTTCTTGTTCCTGTTGGCTACTGCGAAGATTGGTGGATGCAAGAGACCGGGATAAAGCAGAGAAATGTTGATGTTGAGGAGGCAATAAAAATAGCGCAGAAGGGCAAGCCATTGCATCCAAGGTATACTTTCCACTGGAATGCAATAAACAAGGAGCAGCTGAAAGTTTTGCTTGACTGGTTTAGAAAGAGCAGCATAACAGAAAGCAAGATTATACTTCCCCTGGAATTTAATGTGGAGACAGATGCAGCAGGCCTTGATCCCAAGAGGTCTCTTGAACTGCTAGGAGTGCCGCACAGGGTTGTTGTTAAGGAGCACGTTGTGATTGAGGGGGAATGGTCAAGAGCCCTGATTTTCAGTCTGGGGGGAGATTTTGAATTTGCAGACGGGGATGATGTTCTCGATATTGTGAACAAAAAGTCTGGTTGCGTTGTAAGAAACAAGGACGGGACTTATATAGGTGCAAGAATGGGCAGGCCTGAGAAAGCAAAATTAAGAAAGCTTACTGGCAGCCCCCAGATTCTTTTTCCTGTTGGAAGCGAAGGCGGCAGGATGAGGTCTTTCCAGAGCGCGCTTGAGAAAGGCTTTGTAAAATCTGATTTTTCACTAATGAAATGCCAGAAGTGCAACAAAGAAACTATATACAGAAAATGCGAGAACTGCGGATCTGCAACAGAGCAGCTTTATCACTGCAAGCTTGGTGTTGTGAGAAATAAAAAGTGCCACGATGAGGACAGGGGCTTTACAAGAAGAAGCATTGATATAAAATATTATTTTATGAAGGCTCTGGAGATGCTTGGTGAGAAGGAATATTCAGAGCTGATAAAAGGTGTTAGGGGGACAAGCAACGAGAGCCACATTCCAGAGCATCTTGCAAAAGGCATACTCAGGGCGAAGCATGGCCTGTACATAAACAAGGACGGAACCATAAGATATGACATTACTGAGATGCCGATTACTCATTTCAAGCCGAAAGAAATTGGAACAAGCATAGAGAGACTGAAAGAGCTTGGATACGTTGAAGATATTCACGGAGAAAAGCTGGTTGATGGGGGCCAGATTCTTGAGATTAAACCCCAGGATATTATACTTCCTGCTTCTCCAGAGAGCCATGATGAAAGCGCGAAAGATGTCTTGTTCAGGATAGGCCAGTTTGTTGATGACGAGCTTCAGAGGATTTACGGGATGAATCCCTTTTATAATTTGAGAGACAAAGATGATGTTGTTGGCAGCCTGGTTATAGGGCTCAGTCCGCACACATCTGCTGGAATAGTCGGGAGAGTTATTGGATTTTCCAGGACACAAGGGATGCTGGCGCACCCTTACTTTCACAGCATAATGAGAAGAGATTGTGATGGGGATGAAAGTTGTGTGATGCTTTTGATGGATGCCTTTCTGAACTTTTCAAATTATTATTTGCCAAACCACAGGGGAGCAAAACAGGATGAGCCGCTTGTATTAAATTCTGTTATAATCACAAAGGAAGTTGATGACATGGTGTTTGACATGGATGTTGCATGGGAATATCCTCTTCAGCTTTACGAGGCTGCGCTGCAGTACAAACCAGCCTGGGAGGTTAAGGTTGCAAGGGTTGCAGACTTCTTGGGGACTGAAAAAGAATTTTGCGGATTTGGCTTTACCCATGACACAGAAGATTTAAATAACGGAGTCAGGTGCAGCTCGTATAAGTCTATACCTACAATGCAGGAAAAGGTTGAGAGGCAGATGGGTGTTGCTGAGAAAATAAGGGCTGTTGATGAAAGTGATGTTGCCAGGCTTATAATTGAGAGGCACTTCATAAGGGATATCAGGGGCAACTTGAGAAAGTTTTCCTCCCAGCAGTTTAGATGTGTAGATTGCAATGAAAAATTCAGAAGGCCGCCTTTGCAGGGAAAGTGCACTGCATGCAGCGGCAAGATATTATTTACAATTGCAGAGGGAAGCATAGTCAAGTATCTTGAGCCGAGCCTGGCTTTGGCTAAGAAATATAATGTTTCTCCTTATTTAAAGCAGACATTAGAAATAACAAAAACGAGAATTGAAAGCATCTTCGGCAAGGCAAGCGAGAAGCAGGAAGGTCTTGGAAAGTGGTTTGCAGGATAGCCTAGGAGCCTAGACACTACTAAATAATGGTTAAAATAGAAAGATTAATATACTAGTTGTTTTACTTAATTACTGATTAAAATGGCAACAGCAAAGCAATTAGAATATGAAGCAGGCCAGGCAAGAGTGTTTGAAGGTGTTTACAGAGAACAAATGCCAGAGCTTCTAAGAGCAGGATTTAATCCAGCAACACCAGCAGAGATAATGGACAAAAGAACAGCTGGCAATGAATTCTTTATAGAAGATTACATAACCACAAGCACAGGATGTGCAGTTGATAGTAACAGGGTTTACTTAATCCCAAGATCAGCTTCGTTAAGGTCAGTAACACCAGTAACTAAACTGGTCTCAGGAGGCATTCCTTTAGACAGGTCAAGAGAGCCAACTATTCAGGAATTCAGCAGAAAAGACCATATTCTAGACAGGCCTTTAACAGAAAAAGAAGCATTAGAACACAAATTATGGCTTTCTTTGGCTGATAATGACCAGGACAGGCATGCCAGATATGTAGAAAAGATGTTTAGACTTGGAAAAGACAGGTTTGGTTATAATAAAATGCTTGGCCTTTATGTTACAAAAGATAAGAGTCCAATAGTTCGTGGCCTTATCCTCGACAGGCTTGAGGGCGGGTTTGGTGCCGATGGCGTCAGGTACCTTGACAACTACGATGCCCGTCTTTTCGGGGTACGTCGCGACGAAGTCGCACCAAAAAATTAAACAGAAGTTTTATAAGCCTTTCTCCAGCAGTTGGTTTTGTATGGGGCATAGTCATTACAAAAAGTGTGACAAGTGCGGCACCATAAGTTATGGAAGGGTGAAGTGCGGCGCGAGCCTGTGGTTATTCTGCACCAGGTGCTATGCAATAATTGAAGAGCTATAAAATAAAGTAGGAAATTACTGGAATTAGCAGGCAGCCCATCAAAGACTTTGACTCTCAAACAAAGAGCATACGCATAAAAGTAATTGTAAATACCATAAAGATTAAATAATATATTAATGTTCCTATTAATCATGCCAAACTGTGTAGATTGTGGAAATTACACGAAGTATCAAAACGGCCGTTGCAGTAGTTGCTATTACGGCAAGAAGTCAAAGGTAGGCAAAGTTTATTTTGGCAAGGTATCATGGCCAAGCGGAAAAAGCACAATTTACACAGGGCAAACAAAAAGAAAAGTCTATGAAAGAGTAGGTGAGCATTTAAGCAGTCAGAGAAAAGGAAATAGCAGAACTTACACTGGAAGAGGAATTGCTTTCAAGTTGCTTGGTAGCATATTTTCCAGCAACAGATTCAAGGCAGAGAAAACTGCAAAGAGCCTGTCGCGTTCTGAAAAGGAAGGACTCGCAAGATACGGAGCAAGCAGATACGGCAAGAAAAAGAAGGGATAAAAAATGAAGTGGAAAGAATTTTTTGACTTGTTTGAACCTGAAGATGTAACAATTAGAAGATTAAAGAAGAAAATAGAAATTAAAAAACTAGAAGCTGAACTAAAAAAACTGGAAAAGAAAGAAGAAGAATAAGTTCGCCTGAAAGAAAAGAATTGCCTTCGGCAACTTTCAGGATTCGCAATAAATAGAAATTTTATTTAAGATTGAAGATTCTGGCATTATTTTTGTTTAATAAATACAATAGTTTTATAAATTTATATTTGGTTAATTTGTGGAAGCAAATACATTGTTTAATATAGACTATGAGAATAAAACACAATGATTATGGAGCAGGATTTTTTATTCATTCAGTTATATATCTAGTTGCTTTTCTCTCTCCTTTACTATTTCATTGGCAGATAATTACATCTGGTGCACTGCTATTGCAATTCTTATTTTTAGGTAACTGTGTCTTAACATTTTTTGAATTTGGATCAAAAACCAATAAAGTTTTCATTGGATATCATTTAGAGAAGTGGAGATTAGTAAAAAAATACACAAAAAGGATGGATGTATTTGTTACTTATATATTACCTATCATAATAATAGGAATTGCTATTATTCTACAGGTTGGCTTGAACATCATTCCACCAGTTAACTATGAGTTAATCAACATAGGAAATTAATTATTGTCCTTATTTGATTACAAATAAATTAAATCTTAGCTTTATCTCTTATTTATTTTTCTTCTACTTTTATAGTATAAAATAAGTGATTACTGGAATCAATAAACAGCCCATCAGGTGATTCTTCCCGGCGCCCTTAATAGAAGGAATAATTCCGAGAAGCGTTGCTGATGTCAAGACAAGAA
>CAYIQA010000006.1:0-14840 GCA_964365475.1 Candidatus Woesearchaeota archaeon
TTATTTACTGAGAGGTGAGCCATGGGCAAAGCCGAGGATAGTGTTGCACTTACTGTAGGACTGCTCTTAGTTTTCTTTTCACTGGCATTAAATCTTAATCTTGACAATATAATAACAGGTTATTCAATAAAGGAAACAACTGTAACACTTGATAACCTTAAGGAAGGAGTTAATCTGAATAAAGGGAGCATAAGGATAATTATACCAGAGGAGCTTGTTGGGCTAAAATATTATGATGTTTTTGCATCTGTTTCTGAAGAATTAAGGTATGTCTATGACAGCTGGAAGTCAAACTTCAAGCAGGACAAAAGAATTTATATTCCTGCAGCAAGCTGGTGGAAAAACAGGATTAGCGCTTATAAGAGCAAGAACTGGTTCACTGATGAGATAAGAAGCAGGGAGCTTTACATCAATATGCAGAAGGATGGTGTGTGGCTTTATCTTTATCAGCCTACTGAGCCAAGTCCTTCAGGAACTTCTTAATAGTATTTGCCACGTGCTCTGGCTGCGTCTTTAATATCAAAGAAGCTCTCTCAAGAAGTTCTTTGTCTGTAAGCTTTTCTCTTTCAGTTGATTCTAGGGTGAACTTATCTATTTTCCCTTTTTTGCTGAGCTTCCACTTTTCAAACAATTCAGAGCACCTTGCTGGAACTTGGTATTTTTCGCATTTTAGCAATGAAGCAGCCTCATTAAGTATTTTTGTTTCTTTGCCAAGCTCAAGCAGGGCCGCGTTGCCAGCAACGAATTCAATCCTGACTATTCCATCCTGAATCTTTGATGACTTCAATATTTTTATTATCTGGGCTTCGGATGTGTTGTTAAGGTGAGTGCCACCGCATGCTTCTACATCATAGCCTGGTATCTCGACTATCCTCAGTTTTTTTCCAGGAGGAACTCCACCCTGATAGATTGTGAAACCATATTTCTGCTCTGCTTCTGTCCTTGGCATGAAGCTTTTCTTTACAGGAATTCTTTTTTGGATTATTAGATTTGATTGCCTTTCAATTTCCTGCAGCTCCTCACTTGTTAGGCTCTGATAGTGGGTTAGGTCTATGTGTGCTTTTTCAACTGTTTTTTTTGCCCCTGCCTGGTTTGTGTGCCTGCCTAGGACTATTCTTGCTGCTGCATTGATAATGTGTGTTGATGTATGGTGCTGGGCAAGTTGTTTCCTTCTTTCAAGGTCAATCTCCCCAGAAACTAATTGGCCTACTTTGAAGTTTGGTTTCTGGGAAAGAACATGAATAATATGCGGGCCTTGCTTGTATACGTTAGTTATCTCAATCCCATCTATCTTTCCGATATCGTGCAGTTGGCCTCCAGATGTCGGGTAAAACAATGTTTGCTCCAAAATTATTTTATTGTCTTCAATCTTGGCAACCTTTGACTTGAATTTGCTTGTGCTCCAGTCGTCATAGTAAAGGGCCTGTGTTTCTGAAATGTCTGAAAGATCAATTTCGTCTTCATCATGCTTTGTTTGATGCTCCCGGGCTGTTTTTTCGTGAAGCTCTGAGACTCTTGCGTAGAAATTTTCGGGTATTCTTATTTCCTTATCCTGCTTTTCGAACTCTTCCTTGATAAGTTCTGGGGCTATGCCCTGGCTGTCGTACAGCTCGAAAAGCTTCTTCTCATCCACCTTGCTGAGGCTTGCGACTATTGACGAAATTTTTTGTTGGGTGTTTTTATATTTTACTTTTTCGACTTTTAGTATTTTCTCAACTTCTTCCAGATATTCTGAAAGCTCTGGGAATAACGGCTTTAGATAATCAGCGTGCCAGTTGCAGATTTCTGGGATTGAGATTTTCCAGCCATGCTGATGGATAAATGACTGGGCTCTTCTGAAGAGAGTCCTTAGATTATAGCCGCCGCCGACGTTTGATGGCAGGGCAGAGTCTGAGAGGGCAACTAATAAGGCGCGAGAGTGCTCTGCCACTGAATAGAGGGCAGCGAGCGGGAGAATTTCTTTTTTCAGGTCTTTAACGTCAACCTTTATTGCGCCGGCAACTTTTTTCCAGGCCTTGTCTATGTTGTCAACCTCGTCAATGTTTAGATATGAAGAATATGGAAGGAAGTTTTTGATGAGATTTTTATTTGGCTTGATTCCTGTTTTTTCGTAGAGTTTTTTGCAGACTGTCGGGAATGCTGATTCATAGCTTGTTGAGCTTCCGTTTGTGAACCATACATTTCTTTCATAGCCCATTCCCATGTCCAGAACTTTTAAGTTGAGCTCTTTAGGTCCTGAAGGAGTTTTCTGATATTGTATGTAAACTTGGTTGCCTAATTCTAGTCCATGTGAGAAGAACTCCATGCTCGGGCCGAAATTTCCGCCGCCGGCCCATGCATCCTCGTGGTAAGTAATTGTTTCGTTTTTTAATCCAAGGCCTTTTCTCAGCCAGTCGTGAATGTCAGAGAAATATTTTGCCTGGTCCCATTTTTCAGGCGGCATGAAGGCGTGCTGACCGATCATAATAAAACAAGTGTAGTGAGCTCCGGTCAAGCCTACATTATCAATGTCATTAAATCTTAGGCATAATTGAGGAACGACTAAAGGGTTTGCTGGAGGCTCTACTTCTCCTGAAACTACATAAGGCTGGAAATCGTAAATTGAAGCTTGGACAAAATCAGTGTCTGCTCTCCATCTTGCAGCTACAGGATAGCGCTTTATTGGGGTGTAGCCTTTCTTTTTGAACATCGAGGAGAATTCTTTCCATAGTTCTATGTAAGAATATTTTTTTGAGGTTACTTTTTTATTTATGAAGCGGAAGCCGCCAGAGCAGGCTGGGTCGCCGCATACATCCTGGTCAATAGCCCAGAAGTGAGTTGAGCATTTAGGACATTTTTTTCTTGAGAAGCCCTCTTTTTTTAAGACAGAAACTGCATAATATTTTTCAGGCTGCTTAGATGCCTTCAGCCTGAATTCTTTTTTTATCTCCTTGTCTGATTGCATAGAAAGAAATGAAGTGGCTAGTATTATAAACGTTTCTAAGAAATTAAACCTTCAAATTATGTATCCTGTTCCTCAGTTCCCTAAGCTGCTTCTCTATCTTTTCCTTGGATGTGGCTGGAAGCTTCTCCTCATATTTCTTCGGGAGCTCAATCACTTTTACTGGCCTTGGATTGTCAAGATCTTTTGGAAGCTGGGGGACTGCTTTCTTCAGCGCATTTGAAAATCTGTTCAGCCTGACTAAGTTAAGCTTTATCTGCTTCTTAACTTCCTCTTTCTTTTCTTTAATGTCATGAATGTTCTCGTAGAACTTCAGGATTTCTGTTGCGTCAATTGCAGCCTCTAAAAGAGACCGCCTAATCTCGGTCGGGCGCTCGATCATGGTATGGACATTTTTCATCTTCTTTCGCGAACGTTTCTTTCCAAGAAAGGTTCAATTAGACCTCAAAAAGCCTTTTATCAATAAACAGCAATTGTTCTTTTATTGCGTCAACATTAGCATGCGCTCTCTTAAGCTCCTCTTCCTCAGCCATTCTTATTGAGTCAAGCTTCTCGAGAAGCTCCTCTGTTTCCTTAAGGGTTTTCTTTAGTGCCTCTATGTTGCCCATTGCCTCTCTATAATCTTCAACCTTGATGAATAAGGGCCTTTCAACAACACCAGACTGAGCAAGTTGCGGAGGCCCCCTCAAAGGGCCTGCCATTGGCTGCATAGGCAAAGGCTCGTTAATGGGATTAAACCTGAATTCCTCTTCATGAGGCTCTTCAGCCATTTTAGGGCCAGGTTTTCTCATCGGGATATTAACTTCCATGTCATGATGCTCCTCCCTGGGAAGCTCCTTCATGTCATCATGTTTGAATTCAGGCTGATAAGAAGGCTGCGCCATGCGCTCTTGGGGAGTAAATCTAGGAAACTCAGGGAATTTTGGAAGTTCTTGTTTAGGTTCTTCCTTCTTCTTTGAGAATAAACCCATTATATCACCTCTTTTATAATCCTTTTTAAATCGTTTATTAATACTTTCTAATTATCTTTGTGTGGTAACATAGTTATCCCTCAAATTCTATAAAATAACCATGCTTTTCTGACGCGCTTATAACAACTTTCTGCTTCTGGTTTGCCTTCTGCTTCTCAATTTCAAGCTTTATCTCAACATCGTCCTTGTTGTAGACTGCAGTTATCGTACTTTCCCCTTCATCTTCAGCCTCAGCAATTTCCTTCTCTTTTACAGGTATGTCATCCCCAAATTCCGAGAGCGCATCCCTTTTGCTTTCTAGGTTAACAGTAATCTCCTTTTTCTCTTCAGGCTTCTGTGGCACCGGGATGTTTGGATCTAGCGGGGCACGATCTTCATTGTCTTTGGTCCCGTCAAGGTCTGTGTCTGAGAGCAAGGGGTCTAGCGCAAGATTAAGCTCGTTAAAATCAGTTATTGTGTCTCCGTCTGTGTCCTGCAGCCTCGGGTCAGTTCCTATTCTTAGCTCTTCCTCGTCCTTGAGACCATCCCCGTCTGTGTCAGGGTTTGAAGGGTCTGTTTTGATTTCAATTTCATACTGGTCAGTAAGGCCATCTTTGTCTGTGTCAATTGGATTGCCCTGCTGGCTCGAGACTATTGAAGTCAGCATTATAAATACTAAGAATAAAGCCAGGGCCAAAATATGGCTGTGTTTCATGTGAAAACAGAGAAAAGCCTTTTATATAAAACTTTTGAGAATAATTATGGAAAGGTTTTTAAATAAGGCTCCTGATTTTTCATCTGAAATGAAGATTCCTGAGGAAGCTGTTATTGAGCTTATTAAAGAAGAGATAGGCGAAGATGTTATACCTCTTGTAAGATTAATTTTTGCAAAGGAGAATGTTTCAGAGTTCAAGATTGCTGAGAAGCTCGGGATTACTGTCAACCAGGTCAGGAGCATCCTTTACAGGCTGCAGGAGAAGAATCTTGTTACCTTTACCAGGAAGAAAGACAAGCAAAAGGGATGGTATATCTATTCTTGGACTTTAGACATGCGCGAAGTCAGGTTTCTTTTGCTTTCGACAAAAAGAAGCAATCTTGAGCACCTTCAGAAGATGCTTGAACTGGAGAAAAGCGGCTCTTTCTTCCAGTGCAACAACAAGTGCATGAAACTGTCATTTGAGAACGCCTTGGAGTTCCAGTTTAAATGCCCTGAATGCGGCGAGATTTTGAATCAGGGGATAAGCGACAAGACAGTCAACAGCATGACTAAGGAAGTTGAGAAGCTGAAGCAGGAGATTGAACTTTACAGCATACCAGATTATGACCTAGAAGAGGAGAAGCTGGAGAAGAAGCCAGCAAAGAAAAAAGAAGTTAAGAGGAAGGAGATTAGAAAGAAGATTAGGGTTGCCAGAAAAAGGCATAGGCCAAAGAAAACAAGAAAAGCAAGGCATAAGCCAAGGCCAGCTAAAAGGGCAAAACCAAAGAAGAAGAGCGGATTTCTAAGAAGAATTTTCAGAAGGTAGCTAGAAAATCATTTTTATTAGTGATGAGAAAAACTGGAATCCGTCCAGAGGCGGTATCGGAAGCATGTTAAAAATAAAAAGGAATAAGTTGATTTGCTTTGTCAAGTAAAGCAATATTGCCTGCTTTCTTGTCAGTCTTGAATATTCTAGAAGGTACCACGCTATTCCGAAAAGGATAAGATTAGTCAGAGGTCCTGCTAGGGATATTAGTGCTGACGCTGGTTCTGGAGTAGGACCCTGGATTGAGACATAACCGGGAGCAAACAAAATCAAGGGAGAATTAATGAATTTAAGGAAAGCCCCTAGAATTAAACCAAAGGTCCATATCTTGAAAGACGCTGCAAAGCCAAGGGCTATTGCAACAAACTTGTGGGCAAGCTCGTGAAGAATAACAGCAGGGGCTGATATTAAGATAGCATTTAGGTAATCCTGCCAGTCAAAGCCGCGATGATGGATTAGTTCATATTCGGTTCTCGGCCTTTTTACAGCGCCTGAAAATATGTAGCCGAGCACAAGGCTCATAATTGCTAGGTAGAATATCTCAGTTAGGGTGATGAGCATGGGAATAATTTTCTTTTGGGTTTTTATAAATCTTGTGGATTCTAGTCTTTTGAGTGAACTCTAAAATATTCTCTTTCTAATCTCTTTAAGTAAGCCCTCATCTGCATGATCACTACATCTGCCAGTATTCCCCTTGTTTCGCCATATGTGTTGTATTCCCAATTACCTTCTGGTGTTTTTATTAAGCTTATGTTAAAATTGAATTTACCTATTTATCTTGGAGTTTCTGTCATTTTCTTTCCTCTTAGCTAGTTCAAAAATCCAGCCTATATCTTCAGAATGCGGAATCTTAACCCTGCTTGTTGTTTTTCCTTTTAGTAGTTCAACTTTTTTTCTTATAATAAACAACCTTCTTGATTTTGGTGCCTTGTGTCTTATACTTGGTTTGATGTTTCTTTTCTTTATAAACTTTTGCCAGAAAAATCCGGAAATTTTGCTATTACTTGACAAACCGTCTGCGAATGTTTATAAATTTTGATTCACTAGTTAAAGTATGGATATTGAGTACCTTAGAAGGATGGCTGCGCCTAAGCTTGCGAAGTTTTATCCTAAGAAGATCGAACTTAACTTTTCAGGAAGCAGCCCGCCAGAGCTTTTTGTCGGGGATGCGTTTTATCCTAGAGTAAATGCTGGGATTCTTGCACCAACTAACTATGATGAAGAGGCTTTTAAATTAACAAGCCCGGAGGAATGGTTTAAGGAGGGGCTGAAGATTGAGGATATACTATTCTTGAGAAGCTCTCTGATTTATTCTCGGTTTAAGGTCGATGTGAAAACCAAAAGCAGCAAGCTGCTTGATGTCATGCAGGAAGTTTCAATGGCTGAAAAACCGACTGCTGTCGAGTTTAAGCTCAAGAAGAAACCTTCCATGAAGATGAGCTTTGATGTGAGGCATCCGCCAATTGGTAATCCTGCTCCTTTGATTAAGGCACAGCTTGAGGAGAATCCAAAAGTGCCGAAGAAAGTTGAGTATTTTGTTTCTGATTATGATTTGAAGGCTGGAGATGCTATTGACGAGCTTTACAGGAGTGAATTTACTGTAACAAACATTGTGAAACTTCTTTCAGCTGGATTGCTGGGAGTTAAGGCGCAGAGGAAACTGACACCGAGCAAGTGGAGCATTACAGCTGTTGATTCTTTAGTAAGCAAAAATTTAATGAAAGAAATCAGGAATTATCCGTGGATTAACGGGTTTGAGGTTTTTCATGACGAGTATCTCGGGAACCACTATGAAATTTTGATGATGCCTCGGCAGTGGAGCTTTGAAGTTGTTGAGGCTGCACTGCCATGTGATGCGTATCCTCACGGCGGATTCTGGTATGATTATGAGGGCTACTGGGACAGGAAAAAATATGCAAACTCTGTTGTCGGCGCTTACTATGCAAACAGACTGGCTGCCTGCGAGTACCTGGCTAAGATTAAAAGGCAGGCCTCTGTTGTTGTGTTCAGGGAGGTCAAGCCCACTTACTGGGCTCCATGCGGCGTTGGTGTCTTGAGAGAGGTTACGAGGAATGCGTTCAAGAGAAGTACTGAAAAGTTTGGAACTTTGAAAGAGGCTTTGAGCTGCATTAATTCAAGATTGAGACTTAGTGTTGATTACTTTGCTGAGAAAAGTGTTATATTGAAGGAGAGCAGGGAGCAGAGGAGCTTGGTGGAATTTTAGTTAGTTGGTTTGTTGCAAATTAAAATCTATAACTTCTTTCAAAGTGTGCGACTTTTTCTATTCTTTCAGAGCATTTTTTACTCATACACATAATAAACGCCCATTTTTCCCATGTATCACCATCTGGCGAATCAAACGTCTGTTCATATCCCATTATTACTGGCTGCTGTGTCTGACATATACTACACGGCCTATAGAGAGATGGATTCTCTGCTCTCTCTATATTGTTATCTGTAATAGTTTTAACAAAATAATATGCTGTTCCACATTTTCCAGGATCATCCTGCCTTGGTGTTGTTTTTAACCCCTCAATGATGCTTTTTATTCTCAACAGGTCTTCTAGTCTACTTTCTGAATGCTTCAATCTGCCTATTTCACCCGACAATCCAGCGATTTTAGCGTCTATATTACCAAATTGCTTTGGGAAATCTTCTTCCTTCAGTTTAGTTGTTTTTGTCATTCTTGCCTGTGCTTTTTTGGCCTGGTGCAAATATTATTCTCGGCATTTTTACTCTTTCAGGTCAGACAACCCAAGAAGTATTAAACCAACTCCCAAAAAGAAAAATCCCACCAATAGTCCTGAGTAAACAAAGCGCATGACAGCCAGGAAGACTCTGTCGTATGACAAGGTTATGTAAGCAGTTATTATCATCAAGATCAAGCCTATAACAATCTCAAAGTATGGTTTCATTGTAGTCAAACCCCCGAATTTATAACCATTTTATAATGGTTACTATTTAAAAGCATTTATATACTTGAGTATATATTTTAAAAACCAAAGCAAAAAGCTTAAAAAAGGTCTTTCCGAATTTTAGGTTATGAAAAGCGCTTACAGCTATATTCAGGATGCGTGGAACAAGCCAAGCCCGGAGTTAGATAAGATATGGAAAGAGCGCCTGATAAAGTGGAGGAGAGAGCCTGTTTCTTTGAGAATAGAGCATCCTACAAGGCTTGACAGGGCAAGGGCTCTTGGATACAAGGCAAAGAAGGGTTATTTCATAGTTAGAATCAAGTTAAGAAGGGGCGGAAGGCAGCGCCCGAAGTTCGCTGGCGGAAGAAAGAGCTCCAAAATGAGGAGGATGAAGATTGTTGATATGAACTATCAGTGGGTTGCTGAGCAGAGGGCAAACAAGCATTACAAGAATGCAGAAGTTCTTAACAGCTATTTTGTTGCAAAAGACGGGAAGCATTACTGGTATGAGATTATATTGGTTGACAGAAGCTTGGTTGGAACTTACGAAGGAATGGAGTGGCTTAGGGATGATGCTAACAAGGGAAGGGTTTACAGGGGGTTGACAAGTGCAGCAAGACGCTCACGCGGACTACTTGGAAAAGGAAAGGGCTACGAGAAGATGAGGCCAAGCAAGAAAGCCAATAAGATGAGAAGATTGGTGAAAGCTAAATTATAATTCAATTAGTATTATACTTATTACCCCCAACATAAGTCCTATCTTATTTGTTAAGGATAAACTTTCTTTAAACATTACAATGCCAACCAAAACAACTGCTATTAAATTTAATATAGTAAATACTGAAATTGCTTTTGACAAAAACTCGTATCTTAATGAAATTGCCCAGAAGATTGTTCCTACAAAATAGATTATTAGCCCTAAAATAAGAAACAAATATTTGTTATTAATAGCATATTTTTTAAATAATATATCCCCAATAACCTCCAAGACAACTGCAAGGATTATCAACCCGAAAAACAAGTTTTTTACTATCATTTACATCTTCCTTATTGTTATTCTGAAATTTGAATTGTTCTTTCTCATGAAAATTAATAAGAACAGCAGAGCCAGAATTAAAATTGGTGACAAGGCAAGAAGCAAAGCCAGGATCGCTGGGGAAAATATTGAGATTAAGGCTCTGTACTTTACAGGTATTAAGTTTATTCCGAGAATCTTAAGCTTTGACAGAAGAGCAAAGGTTGTTACAGATATGAGAATGTATGCGTAAATAAGAATTTCCTGCCATAATGGGATGCTGTATACCATTAAACTAATGTGAACTCAGAGATTTATAAGTGTTATTATTTTTTAATTGAGTTTCTAAGAATGAATTCAACCCTTTTCTCGATGTCCATTGCCGGAACTGTAATAATGTCGAATTTGTAACTCTTGTAAGTCTGCAGAATGCAGTCATGAATCGCCTTTGCACATTCTGGACTTTCCTTTCTTACTTCGTCTGTAAGATAAAAGGGCAATTGTTCTAGAAAGAATATTTTGGTGTAACCTGCAGATTTTATGTGATGATCAAAAAGATGATTTAGATTGTACTTGCCGTGGATTAGGTAGGCAAGAGTGTCAACAATTGACCTATCATAAAAGACTACGTTTGCTTTAATTTTCCTTTCTTTTCTCAGTTGTTTTTCCAGAATCTTAAGCTGGAAATCTTTTAAATCTGTTTGAGGGAGCAGGGGCTTGTGGTTTGGATTCTTTTTTGCTCTATTTAATTCATTATTGATTACTTCTGTTGCTACCTCGTGCATTACTGGCAGTCCAATTTTCTCAATTTCCTTGATTATTGTTGTTTTTCCTGTGCAAGGCCCGCCTGTTATTACGAATTTTTGCATATTTTTAACCAGGTTCATTAAATTTATAAATGGTGTGTTTTTCTCTCTTAAATGGCATTAAAAGAACTTATCAAGGAAGCGAGAAAGAAGATTGAATCTGCCAAGAATCCCCTGTATTTCTATGATGATGATCCTGATGGCCTTTCCAGCTTTCTGATATTAATGAGGGCTTTCAAGAAGGGATACGGCGTTCCTGTAAAAAGGAATGACGAGGGCCAGGTTTCTGTCTACATAAGTAAAATTGACGAGAAAAATCCTGACTTGGTTGTGACGCTTGACAAGCCCATGGTAACACAAGACATTATAGACCAGATAAATGTGCCTGTAATTATTGTTGACCACCATCCTGTTAATGATGTGAAGGGTGCCAAGTATATTAATCCAAGAATCTATGACGACAAGGACAACAGGCCAACAACATACTGGGCTTACAAGATAGCTGATGAGCCTGAGGATTCAAACTGGATAGCTGCTACAGGAATCGTTGCTGATTATTTCCTGCCAGAAGATGATTTCATGAAGAAATTCAAGTATAGAGAACTTATAGGCAATTCTAAAAGTCCTGCTGAGGCATTGTATGAGCACGAGATAGGGATTCTTGTCAAAGTTCTTTCTTTTATACAGAAGGGAAGGACGAGCGAAGTGAGAAAATATGCCAATTTAATGCTTGGGATAAAAAGTCCTTATGAAATACTTAGGCAGGAAAGCGAGGCAGGAAAGAATATCTGGAAAAAGTATCTTGGGGTAAACAAGGAATATGAATCTCTGCTGAAGAAGGCCTTGGGAAGCAATGACGACGGGAAACTGCTGGTTTTTAATTATCAGACAAGCAGCGCAAGCTTGACCGGGGTATTAAGCAACGAGCTTCTTTACAGATGCAAAAGCAAAGTGATAATTGTTGCAAGGGCGAACAAGGACAGGATGCTGATAAGCTTGAGAAGCAAAGGACCGAAGATTGAGCCGGTACTTAGGGAAGTTCTGAAAATAACTGGCGGAAGCGGCGGAGGCCATGACTATGCGTGCGGCGCCAACATAGACAAGGGTGATTTTGAGAAGTTTGTTGAGTTGATAAGGAAGGGGATTATTTAACCGTTGTCCATAACAGGAAAATTTATAATCATCTTTATAGTATTTTTTAGGAGAAATTTGGTGGTTTGGTAAAGTTAAAATGATCCATGAACTGGCTGTTGATGAGTTAGAGTCTCATTTAGTAAAATTGGGAACAGAGTATGATAAAGTTCTTTTTGACACAAGTGCAGTGAACCTGCCAGTTGATTCTAATAATTTCTCTACTTTTGTCCTAGGGGTAAATTCAATAGACGAATTTGTTGAAGAACATGTTCGAAATGTGGTTTCTTTTTCTGATTTAATGGTTGCTATGCTAGAAAACTTCAGGCAGGTAACTTCTATTGATGATGTTGTGGATGAATTGGGGAAGCTTATACTTAATTTAGAGAGCAAAAGAAACTATTTGGTCAACAGAAGTGCAGATCATCAACCATGCTATAATGATCCAAAATTAGGCAGGGCAACATATGGCAGAATAATAGGCGAATACATAAATGCTGTCAAATTAGTAGAGAGATACCTCCACTTAAGAAGGACCTCATTTGCTGATGATCCTCTTTCAGTAACGATCTTTGAAGTATTGAGTTCTTTAAATAAAAGATTCAGGTTTGATGAAAAAACAAAGACAGCCGGGAGACACAACGCTTTTCGCGGTCTATCAGTATCGCAAAGTAATCCCTATACAGATCAAAGACTTGTTTCTGTTGCTTTAGCTGGCGCTCTCAGGGGAGAAAGTGTTGCTGTTATAACCCAAGATTCTGACTACCTGCATTTGGCTAATAGTTTTTATCAGTTTTTGTCTTCAAAAGACCTTTATGTTCCAGAAAGGCTTGTTGAAAGGGCAAGAAGGTCAAATCTTGCAATGTTCAATAACGGTTTCTTAAAATGGCATACTATGCAGGAGCCCTCATCAAGAAGTTATGATTTTAGCACTTTAGGAATGGATGAAGCTGGCAGAGCAATAAAGAACAGGCTGCATAAATTGCTTATTTATCTTTAATCAAAAACTATCCTTGCATCAACAATTCTTGTTTCTCTGCTGCTTACAATCATAGGATTAATGTCAAGCTCAGCAAGCTTGTGGTATTTCTCAGGGAGATTTGAAAGCTTTGATATAATCTTGGTTATTTTCTTGATGTCTGCCGGTTTCTCTCCCCTGTAGCCGTTTATCAACGAGTAGACTTTGAGCTCCTTGAGCATGTTCAAGGCTTCTTTTTCATCTATAGGGCAGACTCTTAATGAAACATCTTTCAAGATTTCAGTGTGAATCCCGCCCCAGCCGACAGCAACTGCATGGCCGAATGTCTGGTCTTTTTTTATTCCGAGAAGAAGATAAGTCCCGACTGTGAAAGGTTCTATCATCACAGCCTCTGCTTCTCTTATTGACATTATATCAACAAATGCCCTCTTTAGTTCGTGCTCGTTTCTCAGATCAAGCTTGACTCCGCCAATGTCAGACTTGTGAATTATGCTTGGGCTTACTATCTTCAGGGCTACAGGATAGCCTTTTTTCTTTGCATATTTAAGGCAGGCGTGCAGGTCCCTTGTTATTAACCTATTTGAGACTGGAAAGCCCTCCTTTTCAAGAAATTCCTCTGCTTCTTTTTCTGCAAGAATCTTCATGGGATAAAAACATAGCAATAACTATATAAAGTTTTTTTTATTGAGAGACTACATGAAAAAGGGAGTTGTGTTCCTGTTTGTTGTTTTACTGGCTAATTTTGCTTATGCTGAGAATGTTGAGAACTACAATGATATCTCTGGCTTGAATATTGAACTTGCTTTGGCTTCGGATTTAGAGCTTATTCCGAGAGCAGCAGAATATGAGTTTGGATATCTGAGAGCTGAGCTGAAGTACTATCCTGCTGAGAATTTTATGCAAAAGCTCGTAAGCAAAAACCCGTTTTCAGAGCCAAAGGCCACTGTTATCGACCAGGACGATTATTTCAGCTACACATGGAGAGACCTGAGGAATGGGAAGATAAACTACGGATACAGGGCAGAGGTAAAAACAGAAAACAAGATAATTCCTATAACAAAAAGAGTGGGGTTTCCATTAAGAAGCCTGGAAAAAGATGCTTTTGAGTACACAAGACCGACAGAGTTTATTGACATTAACGAGGACATTGAGGAGAAAGCGAGAGAGATTGCTGGTTCTGACGATGACTTGTACAGGGTCGCTTTCAAGATAGCGGAGTGGATAAAAAACAATGTTGAGTATAGTTTGACAACCCTGACAGCAGAGGCTGTTTATCCCAGCAGCTGGGTTCTTGAAAACAAAAAAGGAGTGTGTGATGAGCTAACTAATCTGTTTATTTCAATGCTCAGAAGCCTGGGAGTGCCTGCAAGATTTATCTCGGGAACTGTTTATTCCAATACAGACTACAAGTTCGGTAATCACGGCTGGGCTGAGGTTTATTTTCCTGGCTATGGATGGGTGCCGTTCGATGTTACTTTCGGACAGTTCGGGTGGATAGATCCAAGCCATGTGAAACTTAAGGAAGATTACGATTCCGGGACTTCAGCTGCTGATTACAGGTGGGCTGTCAGCGGTCTTGATGTTGAGATAGGGAAGATAAGCATTGATGCAGATGTCAAGCAGGCTTCTGGAAAGATATCGAGTCCTTTGGTGATTGAAATCATGCCTTTGAGAGATAAAGTTGGTTTTGGCAGCTATGTGCCTGCTGAAGTGAAAGTGAAAAATACTGAAGATTATTATGTTCCTGCGCAGCTTTTCGTAAGCAAGGCTCCTGGGTTGATAGGAAGCAACTACAAGGAAATTCTTGTTGAGCCCAATTCTGAGAAGAGTGTTTACTGGATTTTAGAAATACCTGCTGACCTGCAGAAAGAGTTTGTTTACACAGCCAAGATAGGGGTTAATGACCACTTTGGAGGTTATGGTGAAAACTCTATAGTTTATAGCAGTAATTTTGACGGGTTTTCAAGAGGGGAAGCTGAGGAATTTATTCAGAGGAATGCTGAGAGAGATACTAAGGAGTCTTTCAGCGGCCTCAAAATAGTCTGCGACACTGACAAAGATTACTATGATGAAGGAGAAAGTGCCAAGATAATATGCACTGTAGTAAATGAGAAGGAAACTGTGAGTTTAGATGTCTGCTTGCTTGACAAATGCGGGAAACTTAATGTGCAGGGAAGGGGAAGCGGTAGCATTGAGTTCATTGTTGAAGAGGCTTATGACGGCAGACTTACAGTTGTTGCCGAGGATGATAGTAAGGTTGTCTATGGCAATGTTGACATGAAGGTGCTGAAGACTCCGAGAGTGAAGATCTCTGATTACAATCCTAAAAAAGCTGATTACAAAAAAGATGTCAACATTAATATTGCTATTGAGACAAATGTGCAGCTGAAAAATGTGACGATAACAGCTGGCAGGAACGCAGTCTTCATTGACAAGCTTGACGGCAAAGAGGACTTTGACTTCAAAATAAACTCAAAAAAACTGCTGGGTGGCCTTAATGTCGAGGTTGTTTACCATGATGAGGTTGGCAAGAAGCACGAATTTGAGGAGAAGCTTCCTTTTGGTGTTGAAAACCTGGGC
>CAYIQA010000007.1:0-14145 GCA_964365475.1 Candidatus Woesearchaeota archaeon
TGTTGTTACAGCAAATCCCCTTACCAGTCCTGCCCCTGCGTTCCACAGCGGTATCATTGCAGCTACCATAGTCAGGTAGGCCCCAAAAATTATTCCGAACGCCCTCTTGATTTTCTGCTTCCAGTTAAGGTACTGGGTTTCCTTCCTAATGGCCTCGTCTGTTATAATAAGCTGGTCGTCAACTCCAGTGCCGACAGCAGCTATCAGCCCGGCAATGGAAGCAAGGTCAAGGTTCCATCTTATCAGTGCAGCTATCCCAAGCGTTATGAATATCTCGCTCAGAACAATAAGCATTATAGGCAAAGTTATCTTCAGACTTCTGTATCTTATGTACACAACAACACCAACAAGAATTAATGCTATAATCCCAACAACAAGGCTGTTCTTTATGAACTCCTGGCCAAGCACCGGGCTTATTGTGTCAAGCTTGACAATGTTTAGCTTCAAAGGCAGGCTTCCAGTTATCAAAACTGTTTGCAGCTTGTTCATCTCCTTAATTGCATTAGACACAGCCTCCTGCTCATTTGCCCCGTAGCCCGGCCCGGAAATCTGGATGTCTGTGACTTCCCTGCCCCTCAAGTCAGACCCGATCTGAAGGCTGCTTACAAGCCTGTCATCAAGATACATATCAAGAGTCCTGCTCAGATATTGGCTTCCGGTAATTGTGCTGTTAATCTCAAGGTCTTTTGTGACATCAGCATGCCTCTTTGCAGCATCCTGGCTTAATTTTATAGTGAACCTGAACTCGCAGTTCCAGTTGTTTTCGCTTATCTTTGTGCAAGGAGGTATAATTCCCGAGCAGCTTCCGTCATCCCTGCACACAAATGGCACGTCCCCCTTGCCTCCAATGAAAACAGTATCCTGCCCTATCTTAGCCTCGAACTTTCCCTGCTTCCCAATAAGCTCCTTTACTTCTTCCCTTGTTGCCCCTGCTATCTCAACAACAACAAATTTGTTTCCTGCCAGGTCAGAAGCAGCCCTTATCTTCAGATCAGCAAGGCCATAGACATTAAGCCTGTTCTCAAGCACGCTGATCAGGTCGTTTATATTTTTGTCTGTAACAGTTCCGTTTGTTTCTGGCTGCAAAACAACCCTTGTTCCTCCCTCAAGTTCGAGGCCCTTCTGAATATTTGTCTTCCTTACTTCCCCGACTCTTAGTCCAATCTCGCCAGCTGTCAAATACGCATGCTCTTTTTTGTTTGTTTTTACAACTATGCTCTTCTTCTGTATAAACAGTTTGGTCGCGTCGACAACATCGTCAAAGTCCTCGATCTTCTCTCCGTTTATTGCCTCAAGCTTCAACCCGGTCTTGATTCTGGTAAAGTCCTCAGCCTCGGTTATTGTTAAATTCTTATCTACAGAAAACCCGATGCTTCCGGTTATGTTATAAACAAATGTCTCTCCGCCCGCTGTAATCTCAATTTCTTTCTCGCTTACCTTGTACTTGTCGATTTCTTCTTTGTAATCCAGAAGTGTCAATATTGGCCTGTTGTTAATGGCTAAAATTTTCTCTCCTTTAGCTATTCCCTGGTCAGCCTCCAGGCTGTTTTCAGAAACGCTTTTTACCTCAATTCCAGACGCCCAAGGCCTTGGATTAATTGCCATAAGGCTGAATACCAAGAATATAACAAATATCCATACTCTTAATGTGAATATTTTCCTAGCCACTTTTAACATTCCTCTTGTGGTAATAATTTAGCAGCACGCCGGAGTTTGTCCAGTAGGTGTAAAACAAGTCAACTATCAGCCCGATAAACATTATGAGGAACATCTCCTTTATCACAACAGATGTAGAGATAAAATATCCGACTGCAAGCGCAGCCATTGTTGTGAGGCTCATTGTCAAAGTGGTTTTCATTGAGCTGAACATTCTCTCTTCAACACTTCCCTCGTCCCTCTTTAGCATTCTTGTTGCCTGCAGTATATCCGAGTCTACGCTATAACCTATAAGCAGAAGCAATGCAGAAATTCCTGCTGTTGAAACCCTGACTCCGAGCAGGTCTACAATTGCAAGCGTTATTATAATGTCCGAGAATGCTGCCCCTATAACAGCAAGGCTTGGTATCAGGCTTTTGTATATAAAAAATACAACTATTCCCATGAACACAAATGCAATCAGTATAGCAGTCAGCATCTGCCTGTAGAAGCTCTCCCCCAGGCTGCTTCCGACAACCTCAACGCTATAATTATTTTCATCCAATTTCACGCCTAATTTTTCTTCAAGAGCGTTTTTCAGCTTTGTCTCGTCAAGATCGTCAACCTCAACAATGACTCCAATCTGGACATTGCTTCCAAACTCAGCCAGTCTTTTTACATCTACGTCATCAAAAGACCCCTCAAGATAAGAGGCAAGCTCAAGTGGATTAATCTCTTTTTCTGTATACACTGTAGCTGTAATCCCCCCCTTTAGGCTGACATCCTTGTTGATTATGTCCCCAGTATTCTGATAATGCAGAAAAACAATAACTATAGCCAGTAAGCTCACTATTATAGGTATGTACAACAATTTTTTGTAATTTTTTACATAAAACGCCTTGTAGCCTTCTATTATACCCATGCTTCTTACTTTAAAATAAGGGTTTAAAAAGTTATTCTCCCATAACCATATCAGATTGTATTCATTAAGTAATGAAAGTCCTGCAACAATAGTGTTTTTAAACCTGGAAAACATCTTAAAATTACATAATGTACAGTTTAATTGACCCGGCTTATTCTACAGAGGTTCACAGGGACTTGAGCCTTCGTTTTTTCTCTTTTCTGTCAGCTGTTTCAGATACAGGAGAAGATAGTCGCCCGGTCTTTAGACTAGAGCCACAAACTCTTCTTGACGCAATGCAAGAAGCACTAAGAGATCCAGAAGTTTCCAGGGCTATAAAGAAAAGGTTTAGTTTTCTTAGAGATGGCTCTACACTAGCTGCAGTCCAGAGCATGATTCAGCATGCATCTAATTCTTTTCTTATAAGGCCGAATGGGTCAGAAAACCATTACGAGGGCTTAATGCCCTATGCAGCAAGACTAGCGGTCTGGAAGTATAGAAGGGTTGGGAACATAAGAGGCCATACTTTCGAGCGCTTTGTTAGAAAAGTAAAGGCAAATCTTTAGCACTTTAAGGTTTAATCGCTAGTTTTATATATTTACAAAAAAGCAGAAACAAAAGAGGTGCATATATGGGAAGACTGACTGTCACATTTGTCTCTATTGTTTTGATTCTCGTTGCAGCCATGTTTATAAAAAACCCCCCAATAACAGGTTCTGCAGCCTTGGACTTCAGGGAGCCTTCAGTAAAGCTTAACCTCTCAGAAACATCTTACAGGGCTGGTGATTCTCTTGAAGGCTTTGTTTTTATCAACTTTACAACCCCATTTTATTCAGACTCAAAGTTTATTTTGACTATTGGGGATTCAATATTTGAATCAGAGCTTTCAGATTTTCTTGACGACCTGGGTTACGATTACGAAACCGTTGATGACCTAGATTACGCATCAAACCCAACGAGCGTGAAAACCTTGGCATTTGAGAATGCTGGTAAAACAAATTTTGCATTTATGCTTCCGGAAGATGCAGATGTTAGAGATGCTTACTTTTCTATTGAAGGCTCCTCCCACAATTCAGGCTATCCTGTTTCTCCTTACTTGGATGTAGGCATGGATGGCTTTAAAGAATGGCAGTACTTCGGCAGCTTTAGCGGTTTTGAGCAGAATATAACATACCCGAGCGGATTCAAGGCCACATCAGAGTCAAGCGCAGTTGTCAAGGATGACGGGAAATTCTACTGCGAGATAATCAGCCTCCCATTTGCAAAAGACTATGAAATCAATTCTAAATATTCTCTCTATGACCCCTCAAGTTCCGGCAACATGAAGGCTTTCATACTCTCATTTTCAGGATCAGGGAATTTGATAAGGGCATCTGGCGGTGCAGATTCATGCGATCTTCCAGAGCCTTCATCTCTTGGATGGAATTCATGCAAAATCTCATTTGCAGAGCCAATATCTGGCAGTTATCTTGTCTGCGTAACAAACACAAACAGGCCGAACATGGGAAAGAATGCATTTAGGCTTTCAACAGACCAGTCTTCATCATCAACAACTTACATCTGCCCGTACTTCTCTCAGCAAGGGGATTGTACTCTCGTCAGCTCAGACCATTTTTACATAGGCGTTAAGAAAGGCATTTACTCAAATGTCCTGAACAAGAAAGTCGGCTTGCAGGATGCTATAACCCAGTATGATTTCATTGACTCCTTAAACGAGTATCTTGCAGAATGCGTGCCTTCAGATGGAAAATGCGCAGTCCCGGTTGAAGTCGGCTCAGATTCAAAGGGAAAAATTTACCTGAGTGACCTGCTTCTCAGCTACGTGTCCCAGGGCCTGGACAAGGAAGAAAAGAATTTCTATGACCGGATTACTATAAGTTCTTACATAAGCTCAATAGGTAGCTTCAACCTTGCCAGTTATGACTATGAGATTGAAGTGCCGTTAGATAGCCTTGATATTTCAGTTCCAGAGCTTGCGGGGGGAAACCTGACTGTTAAGGTATATATAGACAACACATTAAAGAGTTCAGCCCAGATAAATGTAACAGCAGGATTATCAGTAAACTCGACTCTGGCTAAAGTTGAGAAGGCCAAGTCAAATCTTCTCTCGCTTAATACTGCTGTACTAAACATGCTTAAGCTTGCTCCAACTGTTAACTCAGCAATATCTTCGCTCGATTCTCTTAGGCAGAGGCTTCTTGCATCCTCTTCGAACGAATCTATAGATGTTGAAAGCCTGCAGTCAGATGCTGATGAAGTCCTTAATACAATTCCAAGAAGCATTTCAGAAGTTAATGTAATCTCTGACATTGCAACTGTTAACCTGAATGACTTGGCTGGCTTTGAAAGGGCAGATGTGCTCTACAGAGTCCAGAAGGCCTATGCTGTAAAGGGCATAGCAACTGTCTACCAGATTTCATATTACTCTGGTGCCAGGGAATATTATACTCTTGTAGAAAAGAGCATCTCAGGGAATATTGCATCAGCCAGGATAGCAGAGATGGTTATGGAAGATGCTCCATTCACTGTTGATGACCTTCAGTTCAACTTCAATGTCCAGAAGGATGCAAGCAAGGCAATATTCTCAGCCAAGCCTTCATTTTCTTATCTGGTGGAAGGGGATGTCTCATCATATCTATCAAGGCTCAAGACAGTTGTTCTTTCAGACAGCATAACAGACCAGGTTGCTGAAGTTCCTGTTGCCTGTGGAGATGGAAAATGCACATCTGTTAATATCGATGGCAAGATAATCCCCCTTGAAGATGCCCTGACATGCCCTGTTGACTGCAAGAAAAAGCTGCCGCTTAACCTGATTATTATAATTGCTGCTGTGGTTGTAATAGGAATAATTTACTTCAACTTTTACAAGGGGCCTTTGGCTTTCAGGAAGGGACCCAAGGAGCTTTTCAGTGCAAAATCAGACTTGGAAAACCTTAAGAGATACATAAAGACAACCCTTGACAAGAAGATTGACAGAAGCAAGATTGAGAAAACCCTTCTCAGCAGAGGATGGACAAAAGAGCAGATTGACTATGCTTACAAGGAACTTGCCGGCAAGCCAAAAAAATGAGGCGCCTTCTATTAATCCTAATGGTTGTACTTGCAGCTTCCTATGTAAATGCAGCTGTCTGCAGTGATGGCGAGGAAACATCATGCGGGATAACAAATGTTGGCGAGTGCAGGCTTGGAAAGCAAAAATGCATTGATGGTGCCTGGTCAATATGCCAGGGCGCTGTTAATCCTTCTGATGAAATTTGTTTTGACAGCAAAGACAATGATTGCGACGGCAAGACAGACGAGGATTGCGAATGCGTTGATAACCAGCAGGAGCAGTGCGGCACTGACAAGGGAATATGCCAGACAGGAACAAGAACATGCATTACTGGCATCTGGTCTTCATGCGAAGGCGCTGTTCTTCCCCTGCCAACAGAAATTTGCAATGATAATCTTGACAATAATTGCAATGGTGAAACAGACGAGGGCTGCAGAGTAGCCACATGCTTCGACAAAATCCAGAACCAAGATGAGGCTGGTGTGGACTGCGGCGGCCCATGTCCTGCTTGTGTTGCTGCAACCTGCTTTGATAATATCAAGAATCAAAACGAAGCAGGTGTAGACTGTGGCGGCCCGTGCCCTGCTTGCAAAACCGAGGAGCCTATTAAACAAAATTTAGACAAGGATTTTGATACATTAACAGATGAAGAAGAAGTGCTTTTAGGAACATCCCCAGTAAATCCTGATACAGACGGCGACGGCCTTAATGACAATATTGACAAGTTTCCACTGTGCCCTAACAATTCTTGCGATTTAAATTACGGAGAAAACTCTGACAACTGCCCCAGCGACTGCAAAGAAGAAAAAGGATTCTCGTTTTTCTATTCCCTCATTGTATTGATATTTTTAGCAATATTCTTGTTCGTATTCCTTTATTTTCAGTTCTTCAAAAAGACAGTAAAAGGCTACAGAAGGGAGGAAAAAGCAAGTCCAAAAGAGAATGTACTGGTGGAGATAAGCGAGCCTAAGAAAAGCCCGAGAAAGTCAAAAACAGAAAGCCAGCTTGAAAAGAGCTTCAAGAAAGCAGAGAAGATTTTCAGGAAATAACAACTTTTATAAATTTAAGTTCTGAAGTTACTTTATAAGCGTCGATCGTCTAGTGGCAGGATAAGAGCCTTCCAAGCTCTTGACCAGGGTTCAAATCCCTGTCGACGCATTCACTATTCACAAGACTTAAAAAGGCAGAATTTAACCAATAATGAACGTGAAACCCAACAAATTAAAGCCTATTGAGAACAAACTCAAGGAGCTGAGGAAAACATTTGGCCAGGACATTGCAGTTACTGTTTTCGTTGATAGTGATGGTTGTTCTATAAAGTCTGTCGAGACTCTTGAAGGTGATTTTGGTGACTTTGAAGATTCCGGGCTTGACCTAAAGCCTATGCAGCCGAAAAGCAAGAAATCTGAGATAAATAAAGTTCTTCATTATATCGGGTGAATTAACCCAAAAGCTTTTATAACATATTAGTCTTCTAATTTAGATGAGAAAAGAGGCTATACTTATTATATTCTTGCTGGCAGTTTCAGTCAGCGCCCAAGAAAACCAAGAGGAAGCAGACCCAGGCATTCTTCCAAGCAACTTCTTCTACTTTGTTGATAAGTCTTTTGACAACATGAAGCTGGGCTTCGCTTCAGATGATGAGAAGGCTTTGGTGGCATCTGAGATTCGCGAAGAAAGAATAGCAGAAGCCAAGGCTGTTCTGGAAGAGGGCGGGGATGAGGAAGATGCCATAGCTTCTATTAAAGATGCTGAAATTAAGCTCAAAATTATTCAGGAAGAGATAACTCCAGAAATACACGGGGAAATTAAGGAGTCTTCTAAAGAAAGCATAGAAATTCTTACAGAGCTTAAGGAAAAAGTTCCGGAAGAAGCACTGCCAGCAATTGAGAACGCTATAAACAGGCAGATAGTTGAGGAAAAGAAAACCGAGATTATTGCAGAGATTGCATCCAAGATAGATGGCTTATGTTCGCAGCTAATAGAGCTTGTTGGCTTGGAAGTGGCTGTTAAAGAAGAGCCAAGATGCAACCCAAATTTGGAAAGCGCTCCAAAGTGGCTAAAGAAAAAAAATAATGAAGAATACAAATTATTCAATGACGGGGCTAAAAGAAAATTTATTGAGGAGATGAGAGTTTGCATGCAGGACCCTCGCGAGTGCAGGTGCGACGAGATTCCAATTAAAAGCTTCAGCGACAAGTGCAGGGTAATAATTCCTTACATGATAAAGTGCCAGGTTGAGCATGATAAAACTTCCTGCATGAAACTAGAGGAAGTAAGCAGGGAAAGTGAGCACATGTTTGAGGATCTTCCAGAAGATTGGAGAGAGGAAATGATGGATCATATGATGGAACGAGAAGATGACTTCAAGATGCGCATGCCGGACGAATGTGTTGAAGCCGGGGCTAGCACTCCAGAGGCTTGCATGAAACTTATGATGGAAAAACACATGCCAGAAGAGTGCAGGCAGGCTGATGCCCTGACTCCGGAGTCTTGCGAGAAGATTATGCGAGAAAAGCACGCTAATATCATGATAATGCACGCCCCTTCTGAATGCATGGAAAACGGCCAGTTTGTTGGCATGGAAAAATGCGAGGAGATAATGGAAGAGATGGAAGATAGATTTGAGGATTATGAAGATTATGATGAAGACGAGGCAGTGAGGTTGTGCCAAGAAAAGACTGGCAAGTCAGAAGATGAATGTGAAGATATGGTTGAAGGGGAATTTGAATATGAAGACGAGGAAAGAGAATATAAAATGCCTGAAGAATGCTCAGGCTTGACAAAAGAGCAATGCATGGAAAAGATGGGATCAACTTACAGGGAATACAAGGGAGAGTATGAGTTTGAAGAAACTTATGAGGATTATAGGGAACATGCAGAAACTAATCTAGATGTTTTGGAGGAGGGAGTGAGAGCTCTTGAAGAGTCGCATCCTGATGAAGTGGCTAAGGCCATAGAATCTCACGAGGAAACCGCTGCAAATGAATTTTCTGGTTCTGTAGTTTTTGATGTTCTTGATATCATAAACAAAATTAAAAAATAAAAAGCGGACCCAGTCGGATTTGAACCGACGACCCCAGCGTTAGGACCGCTGTGCTCTATTTGCTCAGTTCCTTTCTTTCGTGAACGTTTCTTTTTAAGAAAGGTTCCTTCCAAGCTGAGCTATGGGTCCATGCGAAGATAATGGAAAAATAATGTTTTTAATCCTATCGTTACGCAAATTATGCCAATTGCCTGGCAAGTCTTCCAATATTTTCGAATTTTTTTCAAGAAAATCTCGGAAAGGCTAATAAAAAGAACAAAACTACAAAAATAATAAGGTTTAAATATAAGTATTACTAGTAATACTAGTATGACTAAAATGCAATTAAGCGTGAAAAACGTGGACATGGAAATATTCAGGGAATTTAAGGCAGAGTCTGCTAGAGTGGGATTGCCAGTCGGGGGGGCATTAACATTGGCAATGCAATCTTGGTTGCAGAAGAGAAAGAAACCCAAATTAAGCATATTGGACTACAAACCAACTAGCTGGGGCAAAGGAACAGAAAGGGTTAGTGAGCAGATAGACGAAATACTGTACGGAAATGGCAATAATCATTGATGCGAGCGTGCTTTGCGCGTATGCTAATATAGAAGACGTACATTATAGCAAGGCCAGGATAATCCTGGAAAAGATAATGCTTAAGAGAAGGGAAGGATTAATCATAACAGACCATCTCTTTGACGAGACTGTAAATGTTGTAATGAGAAAAAAGGGAAGAGATGAAGCAATAAATTTCGGGAGGTTTATAATGGATTCTGAATTTCTATTAGCCAGCACCAGCATCAACGTATTTAGAAAAGCCTGGGACATGTTTCAGCAGACAGAGAATTTTAGTTTTACCGACTGTGCCACAATAGCCTTCATGGGAGTTAATGGAATAAACAGGATAGCTACTTTCGACAAGGAATTTAAAAAGATAAAAGAAATAGAGGTTGTTGACTAGGCCTTTACTTCAACCTTTCTTCCAGAGCTTATTGCCCTGAGCAGATCTCTCCCAGCTGCGCTCTTCTTGTGTATCTTTATCTCGCCTTTTTTAGAAGAATACGCAGTCAGCAGCATCTTGCCGTCAATGCAGACCTCAACCTGCCTTCCAGGGTCTGTATAAATTGTAATATGCTTGTCTTTCTCCTTCATGTCAAAGTTTATATGGCTCTTCTCGCTCTTCAACTCCCTGACATCAATTCCAACCCCAAGCATCTTCTCAATCTCCTCAATGTTCTTCCCCTGCTTTCCTATTATCCTTGCAATATCTTCTTCATTAACATTCACAATAACCCTGTCATCGCTGACAACCTCAACCTCTGCAAAGTCTGTGTACTTCTGGAAGAATCTTTCGATTTCCTTGGCTGCAAGCTCTTTAATTCCACTTTTCCTTGCCTGCTCGTTAACAGGTATAACAACAGTCTCCTCCCCGTAGCTGTAAATCTCAAATTCAAGCTTCTCAGTTTCATAATCACAAACTTCAACAACAGGTCTTGCCAGATCACTTTCAGTCATTCCGCTTGGGACCTTCACAAGCATCTTTAAAGTCAGCAGCTTGGCAATCTTTCCTGCTTCCATGAAGATTATAGTGTCTAAAATGCTCGGAATCATCCCGGTTTCCAGCCTTCCAATAAAACGCTGCACAGAATCAATCGCAGTGGCTGCATGCAGGACCCCAAGCACGTTGCTTCCGGCCAATCTTAAGTCCTTGTAGAGATGAAAGTCTGGTGTGTCTCTCATCTCGTCGTAAAGAATATAGTCTGGCCTGGTTAAAAATAAAATGTCATGCAATTCCTCAGATGTTGCGAAGTTCTTGCTGTACTGTGTTATGTTGTCATTCAGCTGCAGGTCTCTTGGGCTTTCAATTGTCTTGACTATTTTGCTGTTGGCCGCATAATACTCCCCGAGCGCCTGGCAGAAAGTGCTCTTGCCGCTGCCAACCTCGCCGGATATTATTACTCCCCTTGCCTTCCTTGTAAGCCTCTCTTTTATTTTTTCATCCAGCTTGTAGTCATCAAGGTTTAGTTTCGTCAAAGGCCTTACAACAGTTATCTCAAATCCGTCTGAAACAGGAGGATTAACAATGACTATCCTGTAGTTCTGGTGCTGGACTATTGTTGAGCCCCTTCTTGCAATCTCGACAAAGCTTCCTTTCTCAACTCTGGTCTTTTCAAATATCTCCTTTGCCATGCCCTCTATTTCTTCTCCAGTCAGCTTCTTGTCATTAACCTGCGTAAGCTCCCATTTTCCTGGCAGGCCCTTCTTTCCATAGACATAGCAGTTTTCCTTTATGTGCACGCTCATTGTGTGGTCATCAAAGAACTTCTCAATCTCAAGATGGGCTTTGCTTTCCCTGAGCTCAATGTACATGACTTCCAGCCCAAAAGCCCTTCCGCTTTCAGCCTGGACTTTGTCGCCAGTAATCAATATTGCACCTTCATTGTGCGCAATATTCCTTATATAAGCGTCAATTTCCCCTGCTTTTGCATATCTTATCTGGTGGTCAGTGGGCCTATCCCCCTTAAATTCAAGCTCAACCTTGTCTTTAAGCTTCTGCAGCGCCTGCAGCTCCTCAAGTCCAATAAACCCTATCTCCTGGCCCCTGTTTGCCTGCGCTTCAAGCTCAGAAACAACAGCGTGCGGGACTATTATTTTCCCTTTTATTTTTCCTTCGTTAGCAAGCTTTGATATAGCCCTGGCTACAACAACGCTTGTGTCTACTACATATTCTTTCATTTTTTATACTCCATAAGCTTTATAAAGCCTAAATCTTTTATTTTATTAGACCTTAGTTTACAAGAATAAGCACTTTTAGACTAAGGTCATTTCAAGAGTATATAAACATTTCTAATCTCACGATCATCCCCTGCGGGAAATAAGAGGTTCTTTTGGTGCAAAATGCAGAGAAGATTGGCTTATAGTGCTGGAGTAATAACGGCTGTTGCAGCAGCAGGGCTTGTATGGACTCTTGTAATATCATCAAATAAAAATGATGGTTCGGATTTACCAAATCAAGCCCCTGTCTTTAATTCTGCGAGAATTGAAGATCTTGAAAAGAAGGTTGATAAACTTGCAAAAGAACTTTCTAATTTGAAGAATACTGCCGGACCTTATAATAACAGCGGAATAGGATCATCAAAACAGCAAGAAACTGGGATTTATTCGCCAGTCAGTACTCTTCCTGTTGATGAGAAATTTCAGCAGCTCTGGGCCGAGCTTGGAAAATTAAAGAGAGAATATAGCACTTCATCAATATCCGAGCCTGTTACAGAGCAGATTCTTTTGGATGCCTCATCTGGCTTGGGCAAGATTGTTGAAAGCAGTCCAAATCTTAGGGAATTTTACAAAATAGATGACAATAGGGAGAAAAACAGGAAAAAGTGGGCTGAAGAAGTCAATAAACTTATGCCAATTGTAAGGCCGCAAGATCCGGCGAAATTCATGCTGAATGTGGCAAAAGCAATACGCTATCATGCTGGCATAAAAAAGAAGATTCCGCAAGACCCAGATAATGATTACAATAAGGACGGAAAGGTAGACGAAAGTGAAGTGAGAATCGCAGAATTAAATAATGAGCTTGGTTATTTGAATGATGTCCTGTTCAAAGCCCCAAACCCAGGCATTGATTTATATCCTCCTAAGAAAAACTAAGAATCCGGTGTGCATCAGCCCATGATGCCTTGGCCTTATTTTTAAATTGTCAGCAACCCACTCCCTCTCAATCGTCTCTGAGATTTTCTCGACATAAAACCTGAATCTCCTGCTTTTTCTGGCCAGCTCTGAAAGCTGAATAACATTTGTCACATAAGCAGCCAGATAGCCGCCGGATCTTAATGATTTCTCGGCATGCCTCAACACCCTCCAAGGCTCAAGAAGGTCAAGGGTTATTAAATCCAGGTTTCTCTCAGAAATGCCCTTGTAAACATCTTTGTTTTTTATTTTTACATCAGCACCAAGCATCTTGAAATTGTTTTTTGCTATTTTGAAGAATTCCTTGTTTTTTTCATAGCTGGTGACGTGCTTGCTTATCATCGCAAGAAAAGAAGCCAAGACCCCGCATCCGCTCCCTGCATCCAGCACCCTGCTGTTTTTGTTAACGCCGGTGCTTGCAACTATATTCCCAATATCCTTCCTGAGCATTATTGCTGGCCCTCTTTTTATTTTCACAAGCCTGTCAGCAAAGCTGGCATCAAAGCAGACAAACTTTTTACCCAAGTTTGTCTTCAGAATCCCGTCTTTGATTTTATTTTCCTTTATAGTTCCATATTTACTCTGAAAATTTCCCCCATTCCAGAGATATTTTCTTCCGTCTTCGCTTATCAACACTTTCATTTTCTTTTCTTCTTTTTGCCCAAGCTTTTACTTTTTTTTGAATACACCTTTATAAAAAGTGTGGATGCGGGAGAGAGGATTTGAACCTCTGTAGGCACTAAGCCAGCAGCTCTTGAGGTTGGGCACTTTTTGTTTAAGCTTTTTCTGAGAGCTTGTAGTTCTGCCCCGTTTGGCCGCTCCGGCACTCCCGCGCAGTTCAGAATTCATTGTTTATGTTTATAAAACTTCCTTCAAAAGCGGACTTCCCAGGCAAGCATAATAGAGTATCCCAAACCATCTCTTTTTATATCGCTGTTTGTCAGCGAAATGCCGCCAAACTTTCCAGTAACACCAAGAAAGTCGTGTTTGGTAAAAACACCTTTAAACCCCAGTTTGCCCTCGACATTCATGGTCCATATGTTATCTGTTTTGACTTTTGCAACAGAATTTTCATCGTCATTAAAGTTAAGTGTCTCATTAAGCGCAGTCTGCAGTGCCTGGCCGCTATAATGCACGCCCCTTGCAATGGGGCTTAAAATAGGCACGTTCTCCTCTATAAACTCAAAAGCAAAATTATATAGCTCTACTCTGTATCCTCTTTTTTGTCTGGTTCTGAAAATATTATTAATATTGTTGGTGACCATCACATATTTTTCTGGCACTTGCATGGAAGGATCAGGCCGTGGAAATGAAAGGTCCAGATACATATTATTCCCGGCAGATGTAAAAACACAAGTATCTGCGGATTTTGTTTCTTCTTTTTCTTCTTTAGAACTCTGCTGCGGGCCAGCAGGATTATCCTCAGGATCTTCATTATCTTTTTCTAAATTTCTTCTGTTAAAATCTAAGTCAGTAACCCCCGGCTCCTTGTAATTCCTAAGAAACTCAGCTGAATCAAACGGGCTTGCACATCCAGCCAATGAAAGCAATCCTGATACACCTAGAAAAACCCTTCCACCCCCTTTTTTAGATGCCTCAGCAATCTTCTGTAGTAAACTCATTAATTGTCACTTCTTTTCTTGCCTCGGAATCCCAAAATATTAAGGTAGTGAGCAAAATCCTACCTGCATAAAATAAGATGTTGCGCTAATTTAAAAGCGTTGTGAACCTCTTTTATAAAGCAAAACATTTATATATAAATCACCTAAACTATATAATGACAAAAAGATGCCAAAAAGAGGTGTAAATATGCGTAATCTGGCCTATCTGCTCATTATA
>CAYIQA010000008.1:0-1167 GCA_964365475.1 Candidatus Woesearchaeota archaeon
TGACTGGATTGCTGACATTAATCTTGTACATTTTTGCCTTGCCAACTGCCCTTGTATTTATTATAATACCCTCCACTTCTAGTCTTCGCCAGAACATTTTCAGGGTGGCATATCCGACTCCGGAAAGTCTGGCTATATCTGTCATGCTATAATCAAATTCTTCATTAACAATCAAAAAATCAAGGACACGAAGTATAGGCGAGTCTCCAAAGATTTCCAGGAATGCTGTTTTGTCTTCAGTCATGTTGAGATAACATAACTCTAACAGTATATAAATGTTTCTATTTTCAGCTGATATGGGCTATTTGTATTAATTATATCAAGAAGACTTTTATATTGTATCATTTCGATAAGAGCATGGGAAAGAAACTGACCAAAGCTGAATACTTTAAAATAAGGAAGAATATTCTCAAAAAGTTATATGCAAAACAGGCGTTCAGCAAGGGACATTTGCTCTATGAAAGACTCCAGTCTGGCATTCCTCCGCATTTATATGGCTTTGTCAAAGATGTTCTTAATGATCTTATCAGGGAAGAATTAGTATTATTTTACGGAAAAACAAAGCATGGTGATGCCTACCAGCTTAATATTAAAAAACTGAAGGAAATTGAAATTGCGTTAGGGATATGAAAGACAATGAAGGCAGAATAGTTGGATACAATCCCGAGTAATTTTCAGAAAACCTCATAAAGGCTGATATTACCCAAAATATTTCTCACAACAACAGTGCCAGTTATGTTGGAGTAAGGACCGACATTGCCGATATAATTGCATGTTGCTATCTCATGCAGAGGAGATGCTGTTGAGTTTGGCATGGTTAGGATGACGCTGTTGTTCTGGATGTTGTGGAGGTAGTAGAAATTCAATGTTAAGTTTGCATCTGTGCCCAGAGTCAGGACGCTTCCCAAGGCTTCTGCCAGCTTGAAGCATTCTGCCCTTGCTTCTGTAAACTGTTCTGTTTTTATTATCTCACCCTTCTTAGCAAACCCGAAAAGAAGAACGATCATAGCAATGAACAGTATTGCGCCTACTGAAAACACCATCTCAAGTGATATCTGGGCTTTTTTCATTCTATCCCCTTTTTTTAGATATTAGTACCATATTTAGAGTTTTGTTCTTGACAAATTTATCACCATTTAGTCCACAGATGTTCAGAACTCTAAAGCC
>CAYIQA010000008.1:1267-12834 GCA_964365475.1 Candidatus Woesearchaeota archaeon
ATATCATAATATTTCGCAATCCTGGAATAATTGTATTGTTTCATCTTATAAGCTCAAAGTCTGTTATGTTGACGTGCGTACTGTTGAACGAGCTGACAAGCAGCTTGTGATTGCCGCGGGTATTTACTATGTTACCTATCAAATACGGAAGTGTTGATATTCCAATGTCTGATGCTGCAACACCAGACTGCAGCGGGCTCAGCATTTTGATAACGAACTCCTTTTTGTTTTGAAGAGCTATGCTC
This sequence comes from Candidatus Woesearchaeota archaeon, assembly GCA_964365475.1. Taxonomy (GTDB): domain Archaea; phylum Nanobdellota; class Nanobdellia; order SCGC-AAA011-G17; family DATDVL01; genus CAYIQA01. The sequence goes on from CAYIQA010000008.1 coordinate 1,513, forward strand.
TGGATGTTTGACGGGACGTTTACAAAAATAATTTCCTGACTTCCAGGTCCAAGAGTGTAGACGAGATTGGCGCTCTGCTTTATTCTTCCTGCAATTTCCTCGAGCTGGGACGCCTTGATCTCCTGGCTGGCCTTGCTGAGAGAGTAGAAAACCGATGGTATTAATATGACTAGAATAACTCCGAGAAGAAAAATATACTCTGTTGACGCCTGCGCCTTTCCCAATTTAATGAAGGGAAATGAAATTGTTTTAAAACCCTTGTTAACTTTTGGTGAGTGGTATCTTGCCTGAATAGTTAAGTTTATATATATGGGAAGTGCCTACTAGAAATATTGAAAAATAGAATTAAGAGGTGTAAAGTATGATTAAAAAAAGAGGTCAGGCTGCTTTAGAGTTCTTGATGACCTATGGGTGGGCAATACTAATAGTCCTGATTGCTATTGGCGCGCTGGCATACTTCGGGGTGTTAAACCCGGAAAGGTTACTGCCAAGATCATGCACTTTAGCTGCTGGACTCCACTGTGCTGATTTCATGATAAGAGATACTGGGACCGGGACTGTTATAATATTAAACGGAGGAGCCAAGGCAATGCAGAACTGGGCCCTGGAGCTTCAGCATACATCAAACGGGACATGTACTGGTGTTGGATGGAGCGGTACAGACTGGCCTGCAGGAGATAAACTAAGCTGTGCATTTACAGGCTTGACAACAGGCATTAAGGGAGACCCGTACAGCGAGGATATAGTCCTCTATTTCAATGAGAAGGGGAGCACAATATCACACAAGACCCCTGGCCAGATATTAACAAGGTATGAATAAGGAGTGTTGAAAATGAAAAAGGGACAATCAGCAATGGAATTCTTGATGACTTATGGCTGGGCCATACTTGTTGTTCTTATTGCTATAGGGGCGCTGGCTTATTTTGGTGTTTTAAATCCCAGCAGATTTTTGCCAAGCAGCTGCATAATATTCCCGGGAGTAAGCTGCACCAATTTCAAGGTTGGTGCGACAAGCGCAGAGTTTGTTGTTCAGAATGGCATGGGAGAGACCATTAATAATTTTAATATCACAATGAACGCGCCTAGCGGAGGGACATGCACATCTGTATTAAGCTTAGTTGCAACAAGCGGTGCAGGAACAACCTTAACTGACGGGGAAACAGAAAAGGTGACAATCACATGCGCTTCAGGAAACTTCGGAACCAACGGCGACAGATATAAGGCTGACATGAATGTAAGCTTCTCAAAAGGATCAGGAGCAAACATAATCTACCACACAAAGAGGGGAAGTCTGGTAACGTCAGTGGATTAAACTTTTTTTTATTTTACTATGCAGAAGGTCATAATTGTGTTCTTGGTAGTAGTTATGATACTTGCCTTTTTATTTTCCGGAAATCCAGTGGCTCAAAAGATAAGAACCAGCGTAGCATCTGTTGTCTACGGCGTTTACAATTTCTTCTTTCCAGACCAATGCTATGTACCCATCAGCGGAGTATCGTGCGAGAACGCCAAGGTTGCTTACTCAGGCATTGAAATTACTTTTGCTAATAATATAAGGCATCCCCTTGAGACAAAGAACTATCTAAGCGTCTTCAATGTCACCTTAGGAAGCTGCAACGAGACTTTGGCAGCCAAAGACGGCCTGTACAAGGGGGAGCAGGAGAAGTTTGTTTTCAGAAGCTGCGATGTCGGCGAAGTTGGGGGCGGATTTTCAACACCAATTTATGTTAATTATCTTGAAGGCGCACTAAGTTATGGTATACACAGAAATGCCACAGGCATATTGTTTGGGAGGGTGACTTACTAGATGAAAAACCAAAACCCAAAAGGCCAGGTCTCAACAGAATTCTTGATGACCTATGGCCTTGCTATTGTCGCGCTTTTTATTGTGGTTGGGGCGCTTGCATACTTCAATGTGCTCAGCCCTTCAAAGTACTTTCCAGAGGAGTGCACGCTCTTTGAAAAGATTGAATGCACTGACTTCAAAGTCAGCAAGAGCTCGATAGCCATAACTGTAAGGAACAGATTCGGGGAGCTGCTAAACCCTTTTAACATAACAATATTAAGTGATTACGGGTGCAACAATGTGCTTGTCAATGCTGCCAGCGGCCTTGCAGACAGCGAGACTGAAAAACTGACGTTTCCATGCAGCCCTGCGCTTACAGGAGATGATTATGCGGCATTATTAAACATAAGCTACACAGGCACTGCAGGATTATACCATGTTGCCTACGGAAAACTGAAGAGCAAGATAGAATGAAGGCAGAATGAAAGTCAAACTTGGGAATAAGGTTATCTTAAGCAAGGCCAGTTTGGCAAAAGGAATCAGCACTTTTCTCGGCCTGAGGTTCAGGAAAGAACTGAAAGAAAACGAGGCACTAATCATGGACATAGGCAGGGAGAGCAGGTTTGGAAGCGCTATAGACATGATGTTTGTGTTCTGCAAAATAACTGCTGTGTGGCTTGACAAAAACAAAAAAGTTGTTGATGTGAGGGTTGCGAAGCCCTTCTTCTATTACATGCCTGGAAAGAGGGCAAGATATGTTGTCGAGACTAATGTGAAAAACTTCAGGATGTTTAAAATCGGGCAGAAGCTCAGCTTTTCTTCCTGATTATGAAGGCTGCAACTATAATTGCGAGCGCTATTATCAATGCCGAGGCAAGCTGCGGCTGAGACTGGGTAACTCTCTCGCTGGCTGCAGGGACAATGTGGCATGAATAGTCAGATCCGCAGTAATTGCCTGCAGGGCAGTCTGAGTCCCTGTAACACTCCCTTCCAGCAAACTGGACAAAATAAAACAGGATATAAACAACAAAAACAATTATTACAAAGACCCCGAAGAACTGCCAGTCCCATCTGAACCTGCCCTGCTTCATGATCTTCATGATTTATTATATTCAAAAGAGGTATAAAAACCTTTTTAAACAACACAGCCATTCAGATGAATATGGATAATCTTATTGAGGTAAAAGGGGTGGCTAAGAAATTCAGCAGGAAAGTTGTTCTTGACAATGTCAGCCTGAATATACGGCAGGGCAAGATTTTCGGCATTATAGGGGTTTCTGGATCTGGAAAGACAACTTTGCTGAACACCATGGTCGGGTTTTGCAGGCCAAGTGCAGGAGAAGTTCTCTACCAGGGGAAAAAAATTGACAGAAACCTGGGCGCTGTGAAAAAAGACTTTGGATTTGGGACCCAGACAAACTCATTTTATCCGAAGCTGACTGTGCAGGAAAACCTTGAATATTTCGGGACGCTTTACGGCCTTGACAAGAAGACATTGAAAATAAATATCAGCAGGATTCTTCCACTGCTTAAACTTGAGGATGAAAGGCAGGTTGTTGCAGAGAATTTAAGCGGAGGAATGCAGCGCAGGCTTGACATGGCATGCGCCCTTGTACATTATCCAAAAGTGCTTATCCTTGACGAGCCCACTGAAGACCTGGATCCCAAGCTGAGAAGCGACATAATGGGCACAATAAAGCAGATCAACAAGACAGGGACCACTATTATAATAACATCGCATCTTCTTTGGGAGATGGAAAGACTGTGCGATGAGGTTGCTATATTGCATAATTCAAGCATACTTAAGGTCGGAAGCGTAGAGGAATTAAGGCAGCTTTACAGCAGCAAGGAGGAAGTGCATGTTGAGGTGGCGTCAGGAAACTATGAGTACTTAATGAGCGGACTTAATGATAATGATGTAGAGAAATATGTTAAGAAAAGGAACAGGCTTGTGATATACTGCAGGACAAGCGGTGAGAAAGTGCTGAGGGATGTGCTTCGTCTTGTTGACGGCGCGCAAGACAGAATAAACTTAGTAGACATAAAAAGACCGAGCCTGAACGAGATATTTGCAGGCCTTACAACTGGGACCGGGATGGAAAAACAATAGGGGTTGTGATAGAGGTGAAAAAGGGGTGAAATTTTTACAGAAGCTTGCCAAGATAGTAGGCAAGAACCTTAAGCTTATTTTAAGGAGCAAGGGCTCTGCGCTCATTGTTATATTCGGGCCTTTGTTTATGATACTCCTTGTCGGGACCGCATTCAACACAACAAGCGTCTATGGAATAAGAGTGGGCGTATTTTCCGAGGGATACACAGATCTGAGCGAGGCCATACTAAACGAGCTTGCAGGAAAGCAGTTTAACATCATAAGAATGCAGAGCAGGGACGAATGCATAGAGAATTTGAAGGTTGGCGAGGTCCATGTCTGCAGCATATTCCCGCCCAACCTGAACATAAAAACAGAGTCTAACATATTATTTTATGTCGACCCATCAAGAATAAATCTTGTTTACTTGCTGATAGAGGGAATATCTTCAAAGGTAGAAACGAAAGCAGAGGAGATAAGCCTGCAGCTTACAAAGCAGGTTCTTGAAGTGCTGACTTCAACAAAGAACGAGATTGGCGAGAACAGAGATCTTGCAGGCAGCATAATAACGGCAAGCCATAAGGGGGACCAGAATATAGAAGAGGCAAGCCTGGCCCTCTCCGGGCAGGACTTTAACATCAAGGAGAGCGACTTTGATTTTGACAGTCTTGAGGATAATGCAAATAATCTTGCAAAACTTTACAACATAAGCGTGGCTGGAATACTCGGGCCTCTCGGAAGAATAAAACTGGTGCTGAGGGAGAAAATAGGCGTTATTGACAAGAATGCGGAGCTGGGAAAGAGCGCAGTCAGGCTGCTGAAAGAGACTAAAAAAGATCTTGAAGAGCAGGACGAGGCTGCCTCGTTCATAGATAAATCCTTCTCTAAAATAGAAGTTAATATTAATAAGATAGGGCTCACAAGCGCTGCTAAAATAGTAAGCCCGATAAGCACCAAGATTGAGCCTGTTGTCGCCAAGAAAACCCACCTTAATTATTTGTTCCCTACTTTAATAATGATGATTGTGATGTTCATGGCTGTTTTGTTGTCATCAATAATTGTGATAAGGGAGAAAACAAGCATCTCCTACTTCAGAAATTTCATATCGCCAACTGGGGATGCTCTTTTCATGCTCGGGGTTTACATAACAAGCCTGATAATTGTGGTTTTCCAGCTTTTGATAGTGTTTGGTGTTGCCTTCTACTTCTTCAGGACTGCCCTGCTTGAGTTCATTCCAAATGTGCTTGCCGTGCTGCTGATATTTGTAAGCATGTTCACTTTGCTCGGGATGATAATCGGATACATGTTCAGGAGCGAGGAGACAAGCAGCCTGGCTGCAATTTCTGCTGCGAGCATAATGCTTTTCTTTTCAAACACAGTCTTGCCGCTTGAGACTTTGCCTACACTCATTGTCAAGATAGCAAGATACAACCCTTTTGTGATAGGCGAGTCAATGCTTAGGAAGATAATGATATTCCAGTATGGACTAGGAAGCCTTGCGCAGCAGATTTACATTGCTCTTGGAGTGCTGGCAGTATTATTTATAGTTGCACTGATATCAAACAGCGTGAACAAAAAGGCGGTGAGGGCTTAAAATGGAAATAGTAGGCGTTGGCGGTTACGGAGAAGTCGGCAGGAACATGAGTCTTGCCAAGCTGGGAAATGATGCAATAATTCTTGACATGGGCTTTAACATACAGAAGCTAGCTGATCTTGAAGAATCTGGCGGCAACAGGCTGACAGCCGGAAGAAAAAGCATGATAAAGGCAGAGGCAATTCCGGATGACTCAAAGATAAAATCCTACAAGGATAATGTGAAGGCAATTGCGATCTCACACTGCCATCTTGACCACTGCGGCGCTATTCCATACCTTGCAAACAGCTACAAAGCCCCCATAATAGGGACACCATTCACAACAGAGGTCATAAAAAATATTCTGAGTGAAGACAATATCTCTTTGCAGAACAAAATCCGCTCACTAAACAACGGGAATTCTGTAAAGGTTGGAGATGTTGAGATTGAACTGATAAATGTAACCCATTCAACACCCTCAACAAGCCTGATTGCCCTGCATTCCAAAGAAGGCATCATAATTTACGGGAATGACTTCAAACTGGACAATCATCCAATCTTGGGGCAGAAACCAGACTACAGCAGAATTAAGGAGATTGGCAGGACTGGAAAAGTCAGGGCTGTTATTCTTGATGCTCTTTACTCGAATACAGAAAAAAAGACGCCGAGCGAGCTTGTTGCAAGAGAGATGCTGAAAGAGGTCATGATAGAAGAGGATGAAGGAAATGCCATGGTGGTCACGTGCTTTGCATCGCACCTTGCAAGAATAAAAAGCATAATTGACTTTGCAAGCAAGATTAACAGGAGAGTTGTTCTCATGGGGAGAAGCTTTCTCAAGTATGTAAGTGCTGCTGAAAGCGTGGGTGTTACACACTATGGAAAGAATGTTGACATTGCAGGATATAGAAACGAGATAAAGAAGAAACTGGGGAAGATTCAGAAGAAAGGCCTTGAGAAGTTTGTTCTTGTTGCAACTGGCGGACAGGGAGAGCCAAACTCTGTTCTTGGAAGGATGGAGAGCGGCGAGCTTCCGTTTACGTTCTCAAGGGATGATATGGTCATATTTTCAAACAGGATTATTCCAGTTGAGCCAAACATAAGGCACAGAAAAATGCTTGAGAAGAAACTTGTTGACAATGGCCTGAGAATATTCAAGGATGTTCATGCATCAGGGCACTGCTTCAAGGAGGACCTGAGGGATTTCATCAACATGCTTAATCCAGAGCATGTTATACCATGCCAGGGCACGCAAGAGCATTTTAATGGTGTGCTGGAGCTTGCTGTTGAAATGGGTTACAACAAGAAGAACGTGCACATGCTGAAAGATGGGGAAAAAATAAAAATCTTGTAAATTTTCCGGATTTTTCTCCCACAAAACTTTAATAAACTCTTAATCTAGATATCTTGGGGGTTACTATGAAATTCGCGCATTTCTCAGACGTGCATATCGGCGGCTGGAGGGAAGAGCCGATGAAGACAATGCAGCTGGAGGCTTTTCAGAAGGGTGTTGAGATATGCATTGGGGAGAAAGTTGATTTTATCTTGATTGCTGGGGATTTGTTTAACACTGCCCTGCCGCCAATTGACCAGATAAGGGATGTCGCTGCTTCTTTGAAAAAATTGAGGGATGAAAATATAACTGTTTACCTAATTCCAGGCAGCCACGACTTTTCTCCAAGCGGAAAAACTATGATTGAAGTGCTGGAGAAGGCTGGATTGTGCCACAATGTGTTTAAATTAAAAAACAACAACCTGCAGTTTACAGTGGATGCAAAAACAGGAGTTAAGTTAACTGGAATTCTGGGACTGGCATGTGGTTTAGACAAAAGAATTTATGAGAAACTTGACAAAAGCAACTTAGAAAAAGAACCGGGATTTAAAATATTTTTATTTCATACCATAATTAATGAGTACAAACCGGAACATCTTAAAGATATCAATGGAGAACCTTTATCAAGCCTGCCTAAAGGCTTTAACTATTATGCGGGTGGTCATCCGCATTATATCTTTGCAAAGAAAGAGGATGAATATGGATTAGTTGCTTATCCTGGAGCCTTGTTCCCAAACAATTTCATGGAGCTTGAGAAGTTTAAGGGCGGCGGATTCTACATCGTTGATGAAAAATTAAATTACAATCATGTTATGATAATGAACAAGGAAGTTGAGTGCTTCAAATTTGATGTTGATAAAAAGTCTGCCTCTGAAGCCGAGAGTGATATCATTAAGGAAATTAAGAAGCATGACTTAAAAGGCAAGATTACAACAATAAGGGTGAAAGGCACCTTAAGTTCAGGAAAGACTTCTGACGTTAATTTTAAGAAGATAATTGAGAGCATTAAAGATCCTTATTGCGTGCTGACCAACAAGGCAAAGCTGCAAAGCAGGGAGTTTGAGGAAGTAGAGGTTGAGACCGGAAACGTTGAGGATGTTGAGATGAGGATTATTAGCGAACACCTAAAAAACCTTGATTTTAATAGCTTTAATGGAAAAGATTTCGCTGTTAATCTGATGAACTTAATGAACAAAGAGAAAGACGAAGGCGAGAGAAAAGTAGACTTTGAGTCCAGATTGGTTAGTGACTTTATAAAAAGCCTTGGAATTGAAGAGGTCTGGAAATGATACTTAAAAATCTCAAGCTGAAAAATGTAAGGAGCTATCTGGAGCAGGAAATAAAGTTTGACGAGGGAAGCACCATACTAAGCGGGGATGTTGGCGCTGGGAAATCAACAATACTGCTGGCTATTGAGTTTGCTCTCTTCGGATTGCTGAGGGGAACAACAAGCGGGGAAGCGCTGCTGAGAAACGGGAAGAATGACGGCTATGTGGAACTGAACTTTGATGTTGATGGCAAAGAGATTACCATAAAAAGAAAATTAAGGCGCGGCAAGAACGTAGCGCAAGATTCAGGATCAATAATAATCAACGGGCATGAGAAAGAACTGGGCGCTACCGAGCTAAAGCAGCACATTCTTGACATGCTAAATTACCCAAAAGACCTTATTACAAAAAGCAAGGAGCTTGTTTACAGGTACACTGTCTATACTCCACAAGAGGAGATGAAGGCGATTCTTCTTGAGAATGACGATGAGAGGCTTGGTGTCCTGAGAAGGGTGTTCGGGATTGACAAATACAAGAGGATTAAGGAAAATGCCGATGTTATAATCAGCAGGATAAAGGAGAAAAGAAGCGAGCTTGATGCAAAAACAGAGGGCCTTGAGAGAGTCCAAGAAGAAGGAAGAAACAGGGAAAAAGTTATTGAGGATCTTAAAAAACATCTTAAAATTATAGAACCAAAGCTTGCTGAGATTAAAAGCGAGATTAACTTAAAGAAAAAAGAATATGAAAATTCTGAAAGAGAACTGAAAAACATAAATGAAATCAAATCAAAGATAGCTGTGCTTGAAAATGAGGCTGCTAACAGGTTAAAGGCAGGCAAGACAAATAAGAATGAGATCTCAAGATTAGATTCTGAGATTAGAAATATTAAAAGTGAGATTAAAGAAGTTGCTTTTGACAAGGATTCTCTTGAGACGAAGGAGAAAGGGCTCGGCGATCTTGAAAATAATCTGAAGGCTGTAACTTCAATGATAAATGAAGACGAGATTAACATAAAAAACTCAAGAAAATTAATTGAAGAAATAACAAAGTTTGATAACTGCCCAGTTTGCAAGCAGAAAGTAGGCAAGGAGCATGTTGGAGCAGTGCACAGAGAAGAGAAAAATAAAATTAATCTTTGTGAGACCAAATTAAAAGACAATAAAAAACTTGAGAGCGAAATTAACACCAAAATAAATTCATTAAGAGATGAAATCAAAAAACTTAGGGAAAACGAATCTGAGTTTAAAATCAACGAGCTGAGGAAAATCAATCTGAAAGAAAGAGAGAAGAATTTTGAAGCGCTTAACAGAGAGGAAGAAAGCATAAAGAAAGAGATTGGCAGACTAAATTCCGAGCTTCTTAGCCTTAGGGACAAGATTAAAAGTGCCGAGGATGCAAGCAGGAAGCATGAAATTCTTAAGAATGATATTGAAAACCTTCTTGGCGGTGAAAAGGCAATAGAAATCAGCAAGGCAAGCACTGAAACAAGGGTGAATGACTATCTTGCGGAGCTGAAAAATATAGAAAGGCAGATTGATGGCATCATGAAGATAAGGAAGAAGGAAGAGTACCTGGCTGAACTTGAGGACTATCTTGACAAGAAGTTTGCGAGCGTTGTTGATATTATTGAAAGAAAAATAATGCTTAAAGTTCATTCTGATTTTAACAGCCTGCTGCAGAAATGGTTCTCAATGCTGATGGACAATGACATAATAAATGTCAGGATCAACGAGCAGTTTAGTCCTGTGATAGAACAGGCAGGGCACGACATAAGCTATGAGTATCTTTCTGGGGGCGAGAAGACTGCGTGCGCGCTCGCATACAGGCTTGCCATGAACCAGGTGATAAATAATCTGATGAGCCTGATAAAGACAAGAGACCTGATAATTCTTGACGAGCCAACTGACGGATTTTCTGAGGAGCAGCTTGACAGGCTGAGAGATGTCATAGATGAGCTAAATGCAAGACAGATTATAATAGTCAGCCATGAGAGCAAGATTGAAAGCTTTGTTAGAAATATTTTAAGGGTTGAAAAATCAGAGCATGTATCAAAGGTTTTATAAAATCCTGCAAACAGATCTAATTCTTATGGGGTTGTGGGCTAACTTGGTCATGCTTTGCGCTTAGGGAGAGCCTTTTTGGGAAAAAGCCTCGGGAAAAACTCGAGAGACTCACTGAAAAGCGTAAGATCCAGGTTCAAATCCTGGCAGCCCCATTACCACAATATTTATAAGCAAGATGAAGTCATTTATAAACCATGAGAAGGGTGATGTTACTTTTTTTAGTAGTGATTTTCTCCAGTCTTTCAGCCTATGCAGAGGGGGTTAATGTTACAATAGATGGCATAGACGACCATGTTCCTGCCGGTGGCACTGCCATCTACAGGGTTGAGATAGCAAACAACCAGCTTGCAAACGATGTTTTCGCAGTGGAGGGGGACGATCTCAGCTTGTACCCATTTTCTGACTTTGCATTTGATGTGAAAACAGATCCTGGGGAGATTGAAGTAAACAGGGGCGAGAAAGGGTCGCTAATGCTTTATGTCAGGACTTTAAGCACTGCAGGCGCTGATAAGACCTATGAGCTGCCGCTAAAAATAATTTCAAAGATTGACAAGGATATTGAGGTCAAGACAAGCCTGCTTGTAAGGATACAGCCTGCTTCGACATTGATTGAGATAACTCCTGAAATTCCAGATGTAATTGCGCCTGGCAGGGAGACAGAGATTACACTTCTGTTTAAGAACAATGGGAATGTGCTGCTTGAGGATGCTGAGGTTTATCTGTCAAGCCCGGTATTTACTGACACAAGAATATTGACATTCAAGCCTGATGTTGAGATTGAGGAGAAATTTGAGATTAATCTAGATACAGACACCGAGCCTGGAAAATATCCTCTAACTGTTAGGGTTTACAAGGATGACGAGATTAAAGGGGTATTTACAGCAGAGTTTGAGGTTGCAATGACTACTGATGTCGGAGAGAAGCAGGACACTTACGAGAGCTTCCTGAAAAAGAGAATATTAATAACAAATGAGAATGATGGGAATTTCGATGCGCAGAGAAAAATAGAGTACAAAACTGGCGGTCTTGCAAAATTATTCACAAGAATAGATCCTGATGCAGAATACAAAAACGGCAGATATGTGTGGGAATTTTCCCTCAAGCCGAAAGAAGTGTACAAGGTAGAAATCGTTGTTGACTATTTAACTCCTGCCATAATAGTCCTGTTTATTATAATTGCTTTGGGTGTTCTTTACTATTTCCTTACTAAAGA
>CAYIQA010000009.1:0-4669 GCA_964365475.1 Candidatus Woesearchaeota archaeon
GCATGCTGCTAAAAAAACCAACAAGCTCAAGATGAACAATGCTGCTATCTTTTTCATTTTCTTAACACCCTGCAACAAGGTAAAAACTGCTTTTTAAATCTTACTAAAGCCCTAATTTTTATTGAAATCCATAAACCTTATAAATGGAAAAAACAAACTCTGATTAAATGGATTCAGCACTTGTGGTATTTGCAAAATACCCTGAAGCAGGCAAAGTGAAGACAAAACTGGCCCTTCATATAGGGGAGAAGAATTCTGCTGGTTTTTGCAGGTGCATTATAAAAGACCTGCTTAAGAAGCATAGAAACCACAGATATGACCTGATACTGGCTTACTCTCCGAAAGATAAAGAAAGGGAATTCAAGAGGGAATTCGAGGCAGACTACTATATCCCGCAGATTGGAGAGAATTTCGGAAAGAGGGCGCTGAACGCGTTTAAGAAACTTCTGAAGAAATATGGGAAGGTTGTTGCTGTTGCATCTGATGTGCCTGACCTGGATCCAAAGCAGGTGCACAAGGCTTTCATGTCGTTGGACGATGTTGACATTGTCATAGGCCCTGCGCTTGATGGAAGCTATTATCTTGTCGGAATGAGAAGGCCAATTAACCTGTTTGTCGGGATAAAGGGGTACTATCCGGAGATATTGGAAGACACTTTAAGACTGATAAAGAAAAAAGGGGCAACATACGCGCTGCTTGAGAAGAAGAACGACATTGATGATATTTATTCTTTTACAGACCTTAGGGGTTACCTGAAAAAGAAGCAGGCTCCTCTGACTTACAGTTTCATAAGGAAAATAAAAGTTAAGTCTTGAAGATGGGATTGGGAGACATAACAAGGAGAGAAGTTAATCCTGGTGGGAGAGACCCAACTAGAAGAGCCAGTCTTGATGAGGAAAAAACCCTTGATGACCTTGGTGCTCCAGCTGGAAAGCCAAGCAGAGAAAGCATGCCCAAGTTAAGTCTTGAAGATGAAATAGAGAAAGCTGAGAATTATGTTGCTGATGCTGCCAGAAGAGTTTTAAGCTCTAAAGTTGAGATTAAAAGAGAAAAAGGGTATAAAGAAGGGGAAATTGCCTCTGAATTCTTTTATTGGGGTGCCTTTAGATGGTGGGCGCCTGTTCCAGTCAAGAGGAAGGTTGTCAGGGTCATATTTAATAATAAAGGAGGACCAAGAAGGATTAATTCTTATTACGATATGTGCGAGGGAAATTTATACGGTCCAATGATGGATGTTGCCGACAGGCTTACAAGAGAAACTGGATTAAGATACGAGGCACACAACCTTAAAACAACGAAATACAAAGCAAAAGTTTAAAAACAAATAGGGGGAGAATTCTTTTATGGTGCATGATGTTGTTATAATGGGCGGCGGTATTGCAGCGCATACAGCTGCTTTGTATACTGCAAGAGCCAGTCTCAATCCTGTTGTTATTTCTGGGAAGGAGCCTGACCAGCTTAGCCTGACAACACTTGTTGAGAATTTTCCCGGATTTCCAGAGGGGGTAATGGGCCCTGAGCTTGCCAAGAATGCAAGAAAGCAGGCTGAAAAGTTCGGCGCAAAGTACATTGAGGAACTTGCCGAGAGTTTTAATAAAAAAGGCAGCAACTACGTGATAAAGGCTGACGGAAAGACATACGAGGCTAGAACTGTTGTAATCTCTACTGGTGCAAAGGCAAGGACTCTTGGAATTCCTGGCGAGTCCAAATACTTCGGAAGGGGCGTTTCAACCTGCGCAATATGCGACGCTGCCCTTTACAGGGACAAGATAGTGATGGTTGCCGGCGGCGGTGACTCAGCAATGGAGGAATCTCTTGCGCTTTACAAGTTTGCAAAAAAAGTCTACATTGTTCACAGGAGAGACGCCTTCAGGGCAAGCAAGATAATGCAGGACCGCGTTTTGAAACTGAAGGACAAGATTGAAGTCATCTGGAACTCTGTTCCTGTTGAGGTTACTGGGGATAAGTTTGTTACAGGTGTCAAGATAAAGAACGTTAACACCAATAAAGAGACCTTAATAAAATGCGACGGGATGTTCTTGGCAATAGGCCATGTTCCGAACACAGAAATTTTCAAGGGGAAAGTTGAGCTTGATGAATCGGGTTTTGTTAAGACTGAAAGGAATATGCACACAAACTTGCCTGGTGTTTTTGCTGCAGGCGATGTGCAGGACCATGTTTACAAGCAGGCTGCAACATCAGCAGGAACTGGATGCATGGCAGCAATTGAGGCTGAAAGATATATTGAGAACTTGAAGGCTACTGGAAAGTATTAAAAAGAAAAAGTTATTCAATAACAATCTCTTTCAGATCTTTTCTTTCACCATTACATCTCTCACAGTGGAGATTATATAACACTTTTGTTCTGCCGTATCCAGAACAACCACCAGTATGACCATCCCAAACAGGCGCTATTGCTGTTGAAACCTTTGCTGGTATTTCACAACCAAAGCAGTAAGGCACCCTTTCAGAAGGAGTTCCATTTTTGCGTTGAACAAAGATATGATTCCTTCTCATATCATAAGTGTCTGATAGTCTCATATAATAAAAATTGTCATTATCCTCTGCTGCCATTACAGGGATACCACTACAGTTTCCTTCCTGCCACTTTGGAATTTTTCCATCAAATCTTTCTTTTGCTAATCTGTGCTCTAGGTCAACTTCTGAAACCGCGTCCATTTTTAACCCCCACACCCCTTTCAAAATTTGTTAGATCATTAAGATTAATAAACCTATCGTCTTGTCCAGGGATAAGTTGTTTAGGGATAAATTTAAAAAGAAAAGAAGGCCTGTAATCGAGAGGTGAAATCTTAATGGACGGATACGACGGCTTTGGGCCAGAGATGATTGTTGATGTCTACAATCCTAAAGTTAATATGAGGGGTTATCTGGTGATTGACAATTCCAGCCTGGGTCCGGGCAAGGGAGGAATAAGAATGACCCCCACTGTTTCCCGCGAGGAAGTAATAAGGCTTGCAAGAGCAATGACATGGAAATGCTCGCTTGCAGACCTGCCTTTTGGCGGTGCTAAGTCTGGTATAATTGCAGATCCTAAAAACATGTCAAGAAAGCAAAAAGATAACATTATTGCTGCTTTCGCTGATGCCCTTAAGCCGGTTTGCCCTAACAAGTATGTTGCTGCTCCTGACATAAATACTGCTGAGCACGAGATGGAAGTCTTTGCAAAGACAAACGGAAGCAGGAAGGCGTGCACTGGAAAGCCAAAAAAGATGGGCGGACTGCCTCATGAGCTCGGAAGCACGGGATTTGGAGTTTATCATTCTACTTTAATTGCACTTGAGCATGCAGGGCTAAATGTCAAGAAAATAAAGTTCGCTGTTGAGGGTTTTGGGAATGTCGGAAGCTTCGCTGCAAAATTTCTTAGTGAGGCAGGAGCTAGACTGGTAGCTATTTCTGACAGCAGAGGGGTTGTCTACAATGAGAAAGGAATTGATTTCAAGAAGCTTGAAAATATAAAAAGAAAAGAGGGGAGCGTGACAAAATATCCAGGAAAGGTTTTTCCAGGGCACGATATTTTAAAAGTGAAAGCAGATGTTCTTGTCACAGCTGCAGTTCCTGACTTGATAGGGGCTGGGGATGTTGATAATATAAAGGCAAAAGTAGTTGTTGAGGGATCTAACATACCAACTACACCCGATGTCGAGGACTTGATGCACAAAAAGGGAATTCTGGTTGTTCCAGATTTTGTTGCAAATGCCGGCGGGGTCATATCTAGCTATGTTGAATACATTGGCGGGAATGAGAAGAGAATGTTCAGGATGGTTGAGGAGAAAATAAAAAGGAACACCAAAGTTGTTCTTGACAATGCTGAGAAGAAGAATATAAAACCAAGAGATGCTGCATTAAAGATAGCAGAAGAAAGAGTTCTCAAGAAGTGCAAGATATGCAGGATATAACTGAAGATGATAATACAGTACAAAAATCTTGATGAACTGAAGCTTGGTGAAAAAGGCATAGTCAGGCAGGTTACTGAGAAGTACGCAGCAAGGATTGAAAGAAGTTTTCCGCAGGAGGATGCAACATTAGTTGTGCACATAAAGGACTACAGCCCTCTGGGAGAAAAAATAAAATATTCGGTGCATGTGAGGGTTACCAAGATTAGCGGATTAAGCGCGCAGGCTGTTGGCTGGGATTTGCACAAAGCAACAAGGCTTGCTTTTGAAAAGCTTCAGAAGGAAATAGAACACAGATTCAGAAAATGAAATACAAGCAGGTTATTCTTGTAAGGGGAGATTTGAAACTGAGCAGGGGGAAGCTTGCAACACAAGCTGCTCACGCTTCTTTTGAAGCAGGTATGAAATCTGAAAGGAAAAAATTAGAAGCATGGAGGGATGAAGGTGCTAAGAAAGTTGTTCTTAAAGTCAGGGATGAAAAAGAATTAACGCATTTCTTTAATGAAGCCAAGAAGATGGGATTTGCAGCTGCTTTAATAAAAGATGCCGGGCACACTGAAGTCAAGCCTGGAACGATAACTGCTGTAGGGATAGGGCCTGATGAGGAAAAAGAAATTGACAAGCTGACTGGAAAATTGAAGACCTTATAAAAGACCTTGAAGGTCATTTGATTCTTGTGCCCTTTCTTGGGCTATTCTTCTAAATCTGGCAGCTTCCTTGGTTGCTTCCTCTGGTGTTCTTTCTTTAGTCTCAAG
>CAYIQA010000009.1:4769-12503 GCA_964365475.1 Candidatus Woesearchaeota archaeon
ACATTTTACTGCCCCCTCACTGTTGCAAGCGGCTTATCCCCTTTTCTGTAAGCCCGACTTGACTCGTAGGCGTTCACTTCGTGAACTACGCCTGGAAAGATCTGGCTTTCCATCCACCTTCTTATTGCATCCTGCGGAGATTCTGCCCTTAAAAACAAACCAATGCCACCCACTAGCTTGACTCCAAACGGGCTAACTTGACTTGCAGTGAGATAATACAGTCTGCTTCCCTCTTCAGCAGGCTCGATAAAACCACTTCTTTGGAATGCCTCTCCTGCATGAAGCAATAATCTATCTCCTGCCTCTGCAATTTGCTCTAATTGGTCTTCTGTCATGTTATTTATTAGGATGCTGCCATATATAAATCTTATGAATCTATAGTTACTATTAGGTGATAACATAATAGAAAAGCTTATAAAGGGGTTTTGCCTATGATATAGTGGGAGAGCTTGAGAACTATGAACTTAACGCAAGAAACAGTTGTAGAAGGACTAGATGGCCTATTAAGAGAGATAAGCTTTTCAGATGTATCAAAAGAATCGAAAACAGCCTTTATTAACGGATTAAGAAGCAGGGATTATGGAAGACCAAAAAGGGAACTAACAGGATGCAGATACCTAAAAGAGGATTTGGTAAGGGTATTAAGTGATACTCTCAGGGTTGAACCATATTTTGACGGCAGACTATACAAGGCTGTTAATAAACCTGAATTAAAGCAGGCTTACTGGGGTGCATTGGCATTTGGAGAAAATATCCCAAGGGATATTGTAGGAAAGCTTCCAGACTGGGAAAGGGTAATGCTGTTTGCAGGGATATGGATTGACAGGAGGCCTGTTGATGAAAGTGTGCCTTTAGACGAGCTGGTTGCAAGATATGTAAAAGCAGGCTATGACAGAATTCATAAGCTGCATGCAATAAAAGAGGCCCGGGAAGTGTACAAGAGAAAACTCAAGATTCCTGGCTCGCAAAATCACAGAAAAAAGAGAATTAGAAAGAGAAAAAATAGACTTGAACCTGGAAGTGGGAAAAGAGAAGACATGGCTGCAGCCGTCTCGGAATTTTTGCACAAAAATGCCGGGAATCTTGTTGAAGAGGAAATCGGAGAGAGGCTTGGAATAATGCTCGACTCATGCAGCGACAGAGAGCTGAGAAATCTTACAAGAGGGCATGGGGATGCCCTTGGTGGATATACATCAGAATCAAAAAAACCCAAAGGCGACAAGGCACTTTACAGAGAGGCCTGCTACAGGAGCTAAAAATGGAATTAGTAATTTTTCCTTACAGTTATGGTGTAGAAAAAGCAACTGTTGACGGCGAAGGACCAAGGCCTGCCAGAGAATACGGGGCTACATTCTACTGGAGCACCGAGATTATGCCAAAGAATCCTTTTCAAAATGCTATTCCTCGTGTTGGTCATACAGAGAGAGAAGAGAGCACTGACGGACTGGCAAGAAGATTGATCAATGTAGCAGAATCCACAAAGGCCCTTGCAGGAATATCTAAGGAGAAACTCAGAGTCAGAATAGTGGAAAATTGCCCAAATTTTAGAAGGCTCTCAACCATACCTGATATTAATTCTGGCGACCATCATGATGCCTTGACTGAGGGAGAATACAAAAGCCTGATGGACATACTGAGAGAACATATCTGAAACAAAGTCCGCAAACTTTATAAACAGGATTTTTAACAACTGGAATTGGAACGGCCATAGCCGCCTGGATCTACCCGATCTCGTTTCGATCTCGGAAGTCAAGCAGGCGCACGTTCTTAGTTTTACTGTCCTCTGTGACGGGAAGCTAAGATCGCTGTTCCACCTAATTTTACAAATAGATTTACTTATCTGTTATGAAACCATTCTCCGCCTTAAGTGTCTCCCTTCTGCACTGAACTGTTTCGAGAGTTCTACCATAAAATTCCTTAGATATTCAAGTCTTTTCTTTGGCAGATGCTGAACTGATTCTAATTCTTCTTTTAATGACCTAACTTCAAGAGTTAATTCAGAAACTGTTCTGATGTTTTTGTTTGACGCTCTTATTGTCCTAACCAAAGGCCAATAGGGGAAACCTGATGGCGTATCCTCCCCTTCTGACTGGTAGCCCCCCAATATATCTGCCAATTCTTCAGTATGGCTAAAATTATTATTTCTCCCCCGAGCAAATCTGTCAATTTCCAGCGCAACGCCAACTGATAGTTCTGCTAAATACCATGAAGAACGTTCTAGACTTTTTGGATCATATCCCATTACTCCCGCATATAAATCTCTTAGTCTACTCACTGTCTTAGTTAGGTTATATTCCTATAAAAATCTTTGCATAAGAAATAAAAAAATCAAGAGGTCAATGTCAAATACTCTGGACTTGACATAAAATCCTCTCTTTTTATCTCGTCAATGATGTAGAAGATCTTCATCTCATTTACCTTGAAGGAGCTTTCCATCTGCTCTATGAAAGCCTCGACCTCGCTCATGTTCCTGAATATTGCCTCGATAAGGAAGTCATAGCCGTTGTTTATTTTGTAGGCTGAATTGACGAACCTGTTTTTTAACAGGAATTCCCTGGCCTTTTCCTTCTCATTCTTCTTCACCCTCAAGGTCATTGTTATCCTGGTTGAGTAGCCCATCTCATTGAAGTTCAGCAGCGAGGTGTGGCGCTGCACCAGATTGTTTATATTGTTCTTGAGCTTGTCAAATATTGTCGAGACTGGAATGCCTGTTTTCCTTGAGATCGTTGTCAGGCTTTCCCTTGCGTTCTTCCTCAGGCTAGCAAGAATAACAAGATCCTTTTTCTTAAGTTTCATATTCATCCCTCCTTGTGCTGTTGTAGCCCTGCCAGCTGCAGTAAATTGATGAGACTGCAAGAAGGCCTATTGTAACATAGCCGGCAACCCTTAATGCGTTAAGCAGGGTTTTAGACTCAGGCTCTGCATTTACATCTTTTAAGCCGTCAAGCTTTGCCACAACACCTATGACTGTAGGCGCAGCCAGTGCCAGATTTGCAAGACCTGCAGCTATTCCAAGCCTTGCTACAAGATTTCCGTTTGTTTTTTCATACATTAACACCACCTCCGGGTTTTCTGAATTAATTACGAGAAAGCTGGATTAGGATATATATTTAGTTATTATATTATAATAATTGATTATAATATTATAATTTAGAAGTTTTAAAGAATTACTTGCTGCTATCAGAACTAGTCTGCCTTCTTAGCAGTTCATAAGTTATTTGAATACCCATTTCATAATATGCTTGTGCTTCTTTATTTGGGGCGCCTTTCATTCCTAACTTAAGTATACGAAATATTTGCGGTTGTTCTGATTCAATTCTTGCAGTAACAGCCGGATCATTATTGAGTGAAGCAATATCATAATTTCTTAAGAATTCCATGAAAGTTTTTTCAGTAACCACTGCCAAACCGTCTTCTGTTTTTTCCATAACAATAAGGCCTATCTGAGTGCTATTTGAATGTTTCTATTTAAGAGTGGTATCGCTTATTGCTAACGGTTGGATTTAAGCTAAGTTTTTTAAGTCATTTAATTTAATAGAATTGCGATGAAAAAAGGATTTACAAAAAGAGTTTATAAAATATGCAAGAAGATTCCTAAAGGAAAGGTTTCAACATACAAAATCATTGCTGAAGCCTTAGGAACCAGGGCTTACAGGGCTGTTGGGAACGCTTTAAACAAAAATCCTTACAAGGAAGTTCCTTGCCATAGGGTTGTAGGAAGCTCTGGTTATTTAACCGGGTTTGCACATGGCTTAAGGAAGAAATCTGAGATGCTAAGGAAAGAAGGAGTTAAAGTTAAAGATAATAAATTTGATTTGAGCAGGTATTTATATAAAACAAAAAAGCGCAAATTTTTCGGATTTTGAAGGTAAAAATTTATAAAGGATAAATGCTGGCAATATCCCATGAAATATGTAAAGATTGCTGAAAAGGAATATAAAAAGCTCAAAGAGAGATCAAGGCATGTTGAAGAATTATTGGTTGAACTGGTTAAGGGATTAGAGGATGTTAAAAATGGGAAGATTAGGCCCTGGGAAAAATAGTTAGTGCCTTAATTTTCTTTTAACAAACTCTTTATAATAAGCCCACATGTCCCTGATTTCGTTTATAATCTTCTGCTGATCTATCTTTTTGCTTATACCAACAAGCAAGACAACTATGTATTCTTCATATATTAAATAATATACCCTATAAACACCAACTTTCCTCTCTCTGAAAAATTTATATCCAAGTGGCTTACCAATGCGGGGGTTATTTTTAATGTTTTCAATCTCTTTCTCTATCCTAATCTTTATTGAGTTATCAAGTTTACTAAACTTCTTATTAAAACGCTCGCTCCTATAAATATTATAACCATCCATCCAAGAATTTAGAATATTATTTTTTATTACACTAATCAAGGATTTTCCAGAATATATCCAATAAATGCGTAAGAACTGCAATAAAGACCAATCAATTTCCAGATAATTCAAACAAATCCGAAATATTTAGTTCAATTACAGAAACAGGCAATTCTAACCCAAAGTTGCTTAAGACTTGGGGATGAACTTCTCCAAGGAATGCAACAGGTTTCCCTTTGGCTTTTACCCAGGCAGTCCTTCCCTCTATTAGAGAAGTTAAATGACCCCCATACGGAGATCTTTCTGTGATTTCATATTTTATGTTTAGAGAGTTCATTAGATAGTCAAAAACCTGCTTAATGTTTGTGAAGGTTACATCCCGGCTTGACAAAGCAATGCCAAGCCTACACTTTTCCTCAACACCAGTCTCTGTCTTTCCCTTGTAGAAGACTTCTGAGGCCTCGAAAATGTTTTGAGGATACTCATTGTGCTTGTTCCTGCTCAGCACTTCAAGCAGAGATGAAATCATGCATGACCTTAAGACGTTGTAATCAGAGCTTTTTGAGTTTTTCAGCTCAATTGCTTCTGAGTCAAAGTTCATCTTCTTTGACATTATCTCGTTGTTTGAAATGTTGTAAGTTTTTACCTCTAACAAGCCGAGGCCGACCAAAATCTCATCTACTTTCTCCTTGAAAACTGAGAACTTATTTTCCTCGCCCGCTGTTGAAAGGTTTGGAAGTTCTTCCTTGAAGTTTTCATAGCCATAGGCAACTGCAATGTCCTCAATGATGTCAACCTCGTGCATTATATCTGCCCTGTATGCTGGAACAAAAACTTCATTGTTCTTGTAGTCATGTCCCATTCTTGCAAGAAGGGACTTTACTTGGGATTCAGTTAAATTTAGTCCGAGAAGTTTGTTAACATTATTTATGTTTAATTTAAATCTACATGGCTGGAGGTTTGGTGTTGTTATCCTCTTCCCAGGCAGAGAAACATCAACAGAATAAAGTCTGCCGCCCATGTCTGCCAAGGCAGTAACAATTATGTTCAGGCAGATATTTTGGGTGTTTAAGTCTGAGCCGCTCACTTCAATAAAGACGTCCTTAGTTTTTTCTGTGACTTTCCCAGTTAAATCAGAATTTATTATCGGTGTTAATGAAAGGAAATTCTTGTTTGCGTCAATGAAGCAAGGGAGTAGCTTAAAGTTTTCGAGCAGATGAGCATATTCTTTTCCTTTTGGATGTACTTTTAGTATTTCGTCTGCATCCATCTCAACCTCTGAACCAAGGGGGGCGAACACAATTTCTTCTGGCTCAACACCCTTGAAATAAACCGGGAACTTGATGTGCTCAAGAGGATAAATTCCGATTGCGCCTTTTTTTCTGTTTCTCAAAAAGGTAATGTGAAGCTTTTCCTGGATGTTTATTATCTCGTTTATTTTTGTTTCATCTAAATTTAATCCCCTGACTAATGCGCAGACTGTGTATGGCCTTATGTTCTTCAGGTTCTTATCAACCATAACCTGAAAGCCAGATTTCTCTACCTTATATTGCCTTAGTCCTGTTTTCCTGCCCAGGAAGGATGATATAGCCCTTGCAAAGCCCTGCTCGCTCAATAAATCTGGCCTGTTTGGGAACACTTCAATATTAATAATGTTTGAATTGACTTCTTCAGGATCAGAGCCAAGCATTGCCATTCTCTCTTTTAGTTTTTCATCTGAGAGTTTTTGACCTAGCAGTTTGTCGACTACTTTTCTGTTTAGTGTTATTTTCGGCATTTTACTTCATCCAGGTTTTTATTCCCCTTAATTGTTTCAAGTCGTTAGAGTAAACTTCTCTTAAGTCCTTAATACCATAATAATCGACAATTATTCTTTCCAGGCCAAGGCCCCATGCCAGCACAGGGATATACTCGCCAAGCAGAGGCTCGACAACTTCCGGCCTGAATATCCCTGCTCCTCCCAACTCAATCCATGTTTTTTTGACAGGATGATAAACCTCAACTTCCACGGCCGGTGATACATATGGAAACGGTCCAGGCCTGAATCTTGCCTTTGGAAATCCCATCTTTGTGAAAAATTCCCTGAGATAAGCAAGAAGGTGGCGCAGGTTTGCATTCCTGTCTACAACAATGCCTTCTGTCTGGTAAAATTCAAACAAATGGCTCCAGTCAAGAGTTTCGTTCCTGAAGACTTTCCCAACAGAGAAGAATTTCAACGGCAAATCCTTTTTGTTTAGCTCTGAAAGTGTTCTTGCTGATAAACATGTTGTATGCGCCCTCAAGATATTCTTGCGAGCTTCTATAGGATCCCACTTGTACTGCCATCCTTTGCTTCCTGTTTTTCCACCCGTTTCGTGAACTAGCTTAACCTTGTGGTGGAGTTTTGGAAGAGCACCCATGGCGGGATCTTTTATGTAGAAAGTGTCCTGAAGCTCCCTAGAAGGATGGTCTTGGGGAGTAAACAGAGTATCGAAGTTCCAGAATGAAGTTTGCACTAACGGGCCGGTCATTTCCTTGAAACCAAGCTCAAGCCAGATTTTTCTCACGTAACTGATTGCCTGGCTTACAAAATGCCTTTTGCCTCCGTAAATCTTAGGAACTGGAAGCTGGATATTGTAATACCTAAACTCTTTTCCCTTCCAGTTTTTAGACTTGATAAGATCCGGAGTAACCGCCTCAATTAAATTAGAATCAATTTTTTCCTGCAGAAGCTTCTGGCCAAGTTCTGTCAGATTAATTGCAATATCTTTTTCTTCCTCAATTTTAAGAATCTGTTTTCTTGACATCAGCTCATTAAAGACTCGAAGCTCTTCCCTGCCTATGCTACTTTTCTTTGCAGGAAGCCTCTTTAGAAACCTTTCCTCTTCAAAACCTGTTCTTAGGAGCTTTTTTCCAGCCTCTGTCGGCTTTATTTTTCCCTTTTCAAGAATTACTGCATTCTTTCTCTTTAAAGTGCCCAAGGCGATTGCGAACTCCTCATCATTTAGATTAAGGCTATTCTTTAATTCATTTAAGTCTTTTCCATCACCAAGCTCTTCAAGAAATCTTCTTTCCGGCAGGCCTTGCTTGAGGTAAAGCTCCCCATTTGAGTCAAGCTTAACTATAAAACTTGACCTCTTTTCTCTTGCCAGGACCTTTTTGCTTTCAAGCCACTGAAGAGCCCTTTGAATCTCAACTTCCTTAAGACTGGACTCCTTTAGCAAATCCGAGAGCGTGCAGGCGTCGCTTAAGTAGGGCAGGACAGCCCTTTCAATAGGATGCAGAGACCTCACCACCTTTTGGATATCCATCGAAGAAATAAAAGCTGAGAAGTTTAAAAAGGTGTTGGTTATTTATTCCTTCCCCTTTAATGGAGTGTATTTAACTATGAACTCCAATGGGATATGAATAAAAC